>CBEVTG010000070.1:0-7714 GCA_965552745.1 uncultured bacterium | reverse complement strand
AAAAGTTCCCCCCGGGCTACGACATACACCTTTCAAAAAAAAGATTGCCCTAAAGTCGGAGGTTGCTCCTATCTCCTTTTTTTGACGGAGGTAAGGGGCTGGAGTAGACTGTCCGGCCAGGCATTGCTCTTTCTGGAGAGAGAGGAGGATCGAATGCATGCCTGTCATCAAGGTTCGGGAGGACGAGTCGCTTGAGAACGCGCTGAGGCGCTTCAAGCGGAAGTGCGAGAAATCAGGCGTTCTCTCGGAGCTCAAAAAAAGACAACACTACGAGAAGCCGAGTGCCAAGCGCAAGCGTAAGCAACTGGCAGCCAAGAAGAAAGCGTTGAAGCGGCTGGCGCAGGATCGCCGGTTGCACGGCTAGTCTCGGGCTCTGCGTGTCTTGCCCCATCTGGGTGAGAACACCGGCGCCGGACCAGAGCAGTAAAGAGGAGGAGGAGGTGGCCGAGGCTGGGAACCTGAAGGGAGGATCCACTCCCTTTACCCGGTTTGTCGACGAGGTGAGGCAGACAGCTGACCTCGTAACTCTCGTCTCCCCCCACGTCCCGCTCAAGCGCAGCGGGCACAAGCTGAAAGGGCTCTGCCCGTTTCATCAGGAGAAGACTCCTTCCTTCTACGTCGACGAAGCGAAGCAGTTGTTCTATTGCTTCGGATGTGGCAAGGGAGGAGACGCCTTCAAATTCCTGATGATGCAGGAGAAGGTGGAGTTCATCGAGGCAGCGCGCATGCTGGGTGAGCGGTTCGGTATCCGTCCACCGGAGCGTGACGCAGCTGGGGCGGCGGCTCGTGAGCGCGTGGGCGCTGTGCTGGAAGCGGCCAGGCAGTTTTATCATGAGCGCCTTCTCGATCGTACGACCGGAACGGCGGCAAGAGCGTATCTTAAGAAGCGGGGCGTCACGGGCGAGACAGCCAGGCGCCTCGAGCTCGGATACGCACCACCGGGCTGGGAGTCGTTACGCGGCGCGCTGATGGCCAAGGGTTTTGCCGAGCCGGCGCTGGTCGATGCGGGCCTGCTGATTCGGCGTCAGACAGGTGGCTCGTACGACCGGTTCAGGAACCGTATCCTGTTCCCGATCCGGGGCGTATCGGGGCGGTGTCTGGGTTTTGGTGGACGCGGCCTGGGTGAAGAGGAGCCGAAATACCTGAACTCACCCGAGAGTGTCGCGTACCGGAAGGGTGAGCATCTTTTCGGTCTTGACCTGACGGGCCAGACGGTGCGCTCGCAGGGAAGTGCGGTTCTGGTCGAGGGGTACATGGACTTCCTGTCCGTGTTCCAGGCCGGGATCCAAAACGTCGTGGCTCCGCTTGGAACGGCGTTTACGGGCAGCCAGGCGACCCTGCTGCGCAGGTTCTGCAACCGGGTTGTGCTGGGGTTTGATTCGGACCGTGCCGGCCACACGGCTGCAGAGCGCGCGCTGGCGCAGCTGCTGCCGCTCGGTTTTTCGGTGCAGGTTCTGGAGTTGCCCGAGGGCCAGGATCCGGACTCATTCGTGCGGGAGGCCGGTGCCGATGCTCTGCGGGAGCGCGTTGAGGGGGCTCGCGGATGGTTTGAGGTCGTGCTCGAGCGTGAGCTCGCCGGCAAGAGCGTCGTGAGCCTGGCTGACCGGATTGCCGCTGTGGAACGCCTCGGACCTCTGGTTTTGAAGACGCCGAACCGACTGGAGCGAGCGGCCCACGTGGCACTGCTGGCGCAGCGTCTCGGGGTCGAGGAGCGTGTACTCTGGAGCGAGCTTCAGCGGAAGGCTCAGCCTGAGGCGGAAACGAGGCGGATGAGCCGGCTGGCGGCGCCCACGCAGGAGCAGAGCCCGGCGGAGTACCGGCTCGTGTGCTTGCTGCTGGAGGAGCCGGCCTGGCAGAAGCGCCTGGTGCCGCGCCTCGAGGAGAGCGATTTGACGGATCTCCGGGTGCGGCGGATTGTCGGCCTGATGACGGAGAGTCTGCGCCGCGGCCGATGCTTGACTACCGGTGACGTACTTCAGGCGTTAGGGGAAGATCCGGCGCGGGAATTGTTGGCGAGGTTCGCGGTGGAGCCCGCACCCGCACCGAGCGAGGAGGAAGCAGAAGCCTGTACTCAGGCGCTTGAGCGCCGCCGGCTGCAACGCGAGCGGCGGAAGGTTCAGGAGGAGATGGAGGCAGAAACCGATCCTGCGCGCATCGGCAATTTGATGCAGCGCAAGATAAGTCTCAGCAAGGAAATCGACACCCTGTCATGAACTGGCGGGACGTCTGTTGCTGATGGAGAACGACCGTGGGTATTGAAGACAAATACGAAGGCGTAAAGAACCTGATTAGCATCGGCCGGGAGAAAGGCTACCTCATGTACGACGAGGTCAACGAGCTCCTGCCTGATGAGGTGAACTCATCCGAGGAGATCGATGACCTGTTCATGCTTTTCGGAAACCTGGGCATCGAGGTCGTTGAGTCCGAAGATCAGGCCAAACGCCGCGCGCTCAAAGGCGAAAAGGGCGAAGAGCCCGTCCGGGAAGCGCTGAAGTTCGACATTACGGCGGGCCTGCTCGACAAGACCAACGATCCGGTTCGCATGTACCTGCGAGAGATGGGCACTGTGCCCCTGCTCACCCGCGAGGGTGAGGTGGCCATTGCTCGCCGCATCGAGCGGGGCGAGCTCAAGGCCCTGCGCGCGGTCACGCGCAATCGCTACGTTGCTTCCGAGGTTATACGCCTCGGCCAGAACATCCGCGGCAACGGAGGAGCGGTCAACCTCGATTTCCTGAAGCTCACCGAAGATGAATTCGAGGGAGAACCCCTGCGCCGCAAGGCCAAACAGGCACAGCAGCTGCTGCGCCGCATCGACCAGAAGCTCGAAGAGAACGCGGTGATTGAGAAACGCATCCAGCGTCTCACGGCCCGCTCGCCGAAGCGCCGCCCTTACTACCGCCGGTTGCGCGAAGCCATCGTGCTTATGTCGCGCCTGATCAAGGTACTGGGTCTCAGCCGGGGGAGGGTGGCCACTTTCGCCGACCAGTTCAAGCGCGCCGACCATACTGTTTACCTGCTGGAGCGCGAGATCAAGGAATACCAGCGCCGTCTCAAACTGTCTCGGGATCCGAAGCACCTGACCGAGGTGCGTTCCAAGATCCTCCAGTGCCGCCGCCAGATCCGTGCAATCCAGGAAACGCTTCGGGTCGACATGAAAGAGCTGCGCGCCACCGCCCGATCCATTCGTAAGGGAGAAGGCAAGGCCCAGCGGGCCAAGAGCGAACTGGTCGAAGCTAACCTGCGACTGGTTGTCTCCATCGCGAAGAAGTACACCAACCGCGGCCTGCAGTTTCTCGATCTGATTCAGGAAGGCAACATCGGTCTGATGAAGGCGGTCGACAAATTTGAGTACCGTCGTGGATACAAGTTCTCCACGTACGCTACATGGTGGATTCGTCAGGCCATCACGCGCGCTATCGCGGACCAGGCTCGCACCATCCGTATTCCGGTGCACATGATTGAGACGATCAACAAGCTGATCCGTACCTCCCGCAGCCTGGTCCAGGAATACGGACGCGAGCCGACCCCGGAGGAGATTGCCCGGAAGATGAGCATTCCGGTCTTCAAGGTGCGTAAGGTTCTCAAGATCGCCCAGGAGCCGATCTCACTCGAAACCACGATTGGCGAGGAGGGTGACAGCCACCTTGGCGACTTCATCGAGGATCGTGCAGTCACCTCCCCTATTGAGGCGGTGATCAACCTCAACCTGCGGGAGCAGACCCAGCGTGTACTCAAGAGCCTCACTCCGCGAGAGGAGAAGGTTCTCAAGATGCGCTTTGGCGTAGGTGACGGAAGTGAACACACCCTCGAAGAGGTGGGCCAGAAGTTCGCCGTCACCCGCGAGCGCATCCGGCAGATCGAATCGAAAGCGCTGCGGAAATTGCGGCACCCGTCGCGCAGCATGCGGCTCAGGGCTTTCCTCGAGCATCAGGGTTGATTCATGGATGATTCGTTCACTAACCGGCCGGGTTTCGACCCGGCCGGTTCTCTTTTGGGGGCTTGTGGACACCATCTCTGCCTGTATCAGCCCCGCCGCCATCCTCGAGCGGCACGCGGGGCCCCGGCGCGCGGAGGCACGCGAGCTGGCGCAGCGTGACTGTGCTGGGGATCAGGATAACGACCCTGCCGCCCTGCGGTGGGCGTCGGGGCTGGCATTGCAGATCGTGCGTCCTGGTACGAACCTCAGGGTGCGTCGGCAACAGTACTCGGCGAGGAGCAGACTTTCCATGCTCTTCAGCGATGCGGTATGCCGATGCTTTCAACAGTCTGGTATAGGCTGGCGTTGACGATTAACCGGAGTGGGTGATATAAACTAATTTATTGTAGACATTGAAGTTCGCGTTCCGAACGTGGAACGGGCCCATAGCTCAGTTGGTGAGAGCAGCTGACTCATAATCAGTTGGTCCTAGGTTCAAGTCCTAGTGGGCCCACCATAAATGGGAGACATGAAAGAAATCATCCGATCACTGGTGGAGCTGCAAGACACCCTACGCACGATTGCGGAGGCCGAGCAGTTCGAGCGCAAGGCCCCAGAGCAGATCCAGGCGCTCGAGCGGCGGCTGGAGGAGGCTGCCGGCAGCTTGAATGTGGTGCGCGAGGAACTCGCTGAATCACAGAAGCAGCGCCGGGCCTTGGAAATGGACATCGCCTCGGTGGAAACCACGATCAATCGTCATCAAGAACAAATGATGAGCGTCAAGACGAACGAGGCGTACCGCGCTCTTCAGCATGAGATCGAGCAAGAGCGTGCCAATGTGAGAAAGCTCGAGGATCGCGTCCTGGAGCTCATGGAGCATTCTGAGCAACTGGAAGCACGTATCAAGGTCATGGAATCTGAGCACGCACAGGAATGCGGGCGCACCGAGGAAGAAAAACGGAAAGTTTTGGAAAAAGGCCAGGCCGCCTCTGAGGAGCTCAAGCGTCTGCAGGAAGTGCGCAAGATCAGCGAGTCGAAGATCCCCGCCGACACCCTGGATAACTTCAACCGCATCGCCAGCGCCCGGGGCGGCGTGGGGATCGTTGCGGCGAAGAATGAGCTATGCGGTGGCTGCAACGTGCGGTTGCGCCCCCAGATGTTCCAGGAAGTACGCCGGGCCAAGGTGCTTCACTCGTGCGGATCGTGCAACCGTTACCTGTACTGTCCGGAGGATTCGCACCCGGGTGGTGCCGCGTTGGAAAGCTCGGGGGCGGAGGAGGGGAGTGCCCCTGCCGGACGTTAGGATTTTCATCGACGGCGGGGCTCGTGGCAATCCCGGTCCTTCAGGATACGGTGTGCATGTCGTGGCAGCTGACGGGACGCATCTGGGCAGCTACTTCGGCTACCTCGGCGTGCAGACCAACAACGTTGCGGAGTATCATGCGTTGCTCGCGGCGCTGGAGCACGCCCGGCACAGTGGATGGCAGCGCCTGTGGATTGGATCCGATTCAGAGCTCCTGGTGAAGCAGTTTCGGGGCGAGTACCGGGTCAAGAACGAGGGACTGAAGCGGCTTTACGATCGCTGCCGCGAGCTGGCACGAAACTTTGAGGAAATCTCTGTTGAGTACTTGCCCCGCAAGCGTAACGCTGAAGCGGACGCGCTCGCGAATCGCGCCATGAACCTGTCTTCCAGCGAGTTGCCTCCCGGGGCGAGCGATACCGGAGGCGTGCTGGCGGCTTCGGATGGATCTTAGAAGCTTCCCGGTACAACCGGGAAACGGGAGTCGAGCTTGGACACGGAAGTGCATATCGCCAGCGGGGAACCCGCTAATATCAGTGAAATTCCGGAGCGCATACACTCCGTGCACCGGCGAGTGCAAAAAGCGGCGCAACGCTGTGGCCGCGACCCCGATTCGATCACATTGATAGCGGTGTGCAAGACCGTGGGTACGGAACGGATCCGCAGTGCTCTCGAGCAGGGAATCGTGGATCTGGCGGAGAACCGTATCCAGGAAGCGGAGCCAAAGATTAGCGAGCTGGGCTCGGAGCCAGTCTGGCACTTCGTTGGACATCTGCAATCGAACAAGGCAGCCCGCGCCGCGCAGCTGTTTGACTGGATCCACAGTGTCGATTCAGTTTCACTCGGAGCACGGCTCGATCGAGCCGCACAAAAGTTGGATCGGCGTCTGCAAATCCTCATGCAGGTGAACCTCAGTGGTGAGTCGAGCAAGAGCGGAGTGCGTGAAGAGGATGCCGGCCGCGTGGCTATCGAGCTGGCGCAGTTGCGTACCGTGCGCCTGCGCGGTCTGATGACCATTCCAGCTTTCACTACAAATTCAGAGAAAGCACGGCAATCGTTTGTCCGCCTGCGGGAACTTCGAGATACAATCAACCGCTCAGCAAGTCTGGATCCTCCGCTGGAAGTTTTGTCAATGGGAATGACCAACGACTTTGAAGTTGCGATTGAAGAGGGTGCGACCCATATTCGGCTCGGGCGGGCACTGTTCGGCGAGCGGCCCGCGCCACAGCCCAGTCAACAAGAACCTGGTTAATCCGGGAAACTCCGAGGAGAAGAACCATGCGTATCACTCCACTCGACATTGAAGCCCATAATTTTGCGACACGCCTTCGTGGGTTTGATCGCGACGAGGTCAAGAGCTTTCTGACCTTGATCTCCGAGGAGTACGAGAAGCTCATCGTGGAGAACTCGTACCTGAAGGAAGAGATGGCGCGTCTGCAACACCAGCTCTCGGACCACCAGGATCGCGAGCGTATTCTGAAGGACACGCTGCTCAGTGTGCAGAAGCTCGCCGATGACATGCGCCAGGAAGCGTTCCGGGAGAAGGAAGTCATCATCAAGGAGGCCGAGCTAAAGGCGGAGCAGATCCTCGAGCAAGCACGCAGCCGCATCAGTGAGTTGGAGAGGCAGATCAACGACCTCAAGATGCGGCGCGACACTTTCCAGGCCACGGTTCTAGCGCTCATCGATCAGCACCGCCGTGTCATCGAGATGCAGCGCGAGCACGGTGAAGTGCAGGACCGTGTGCGCTTCATGCGGCGCAAGGAGTCCGGAGGTACCAAGAAGGAAGGCGCTCAGGGCTGAGAGCGCGCTGGTGCCGCGCCCCTGCCGCCCTGCGCTGGCACCGCACACGGCGCGCCCGCCGATTGTTGGCCACCTCATATCCTCCAGCACCGGTCGGCTCCACCTGTCCATACACCCGGTCAGTTGTCCTTACAGGTTACGAAACGGGGTCTCCGAGCACTCTGGAAACGCCTGTGCTCACGTTTTTCCTGAAGTAGAAAAATCTGGGTTTAGAGGTTTGTTCGGCGCTGCCTGGAACAGAGGTGGGGGATTGAACGGACGAGGAGCTCAGCGGCCGAAGACGAGCGGGGCGGTGCCTTCCTTGTTGAAACTCCAGTTGTAGGTGAAGAAGACGGTCTCGACCGGGACCATATAGGTCGCGTGGATCTCGATCCGCGTGTGGGTGCGGCGGACCTTCACATTTTCCTTCAGGATGGGTAGCTCGAGGTCGACGGCCTTGCCGACCACGCGATTGACGAGCTGGGTCTCGCTCAGATTGCGGCTCACCGCGGCGAAGCGAGCCTCCTCGCGCAGCGTGTCCTCGAATATGTAGGAGTTGACGTAGATCGGGACGAACTTGATGGCCATGTAGACGAAGATGCAGAACAGGGTCAGGGTGACCATGAACCCGACCCGGCCGGCGCCGGCTTCAAGACGGTACGGTTCTGGACGGCATGGACGCATACCTGGAGACTCCGGAACTGAACATAGTGCCT
>CBEVTG010000069.1:0-7761 GCA_965552745.1 uncultured bacterium | reverse complement strand
GGGTTGTCTGGATGGTCATGGACGATTACACCCGCGACTGGAAGGGATTCCAGCGCGAGTTCAACCGCATGGAATACGAGCGCACCCAGGCGGCACTGGCCGAGGTTCTCAGCGAAGAAGACCAGCAGAAACTAGTGGCACGCGAGACCGAGCTGCAGGACGCCAACTCCCGCCTCGAGGAACAACAGAGCCAGATCGACGACGTGCGCGACGAAATTACTGATCTCGAGGCGAACTACTACCGCGCCGATCAGGCTTACAAGTTCGCCAAGTCAATCTACGACTCCCATCGCTACGACACCGAGGACGGCGCCAGGAGGCTGCGTGAGCGTGCCGAGGCACGTGGACGGGAGTTGACAGATCGACAGCTGACATCCGTGGAAAAATCCCAGGCGGAACTCCTGGAAGAGAGCAGCCGCCTGGAAGTGCTCCGAAACGAGTTACTGGATGTCGAGAAGCGGCGCGATGATGCCAACGCGCGCCTCAAGGAATATACCGGACGTCGCACCGATCTGGAGAAGGAGATCCAGGAGATCCGCACCAACCAGTCCCTGCTCCAGGGTAAGCTCGTTGGCGTTGAACCGTCCCTGTTCAACAATTTCTTTCGTAACCTGCCCGTACTGGACATGCTCCAGCCCTCGCTCAAGGTCAAGCAGATCGTGCTCGACAAACTGCCCATGGATATCAACTTTACCCTGGTGCCGCGTGTCGACCGTTGTACCACCTGCCATCTGGCAATCGACCGCAAGGGGTTTGAGGACGCCCCGCAGCCGTTCCGGACCCACCCACGGCTCAATCTCTACCTTTCGGGAAGCTCCGCTCATCCGGTCGAGAGCTTTGGCTGCACGGTCTGTCACCTCGGGCGTGACAGAGGCACCTCCTTCGTCAACAGCGCACACACGCCCCGGGACGAAGCACAGGCGGCGGAGTGGAAGGAGAAATACCACTGGCACGAGATGCATCATTGGGAAACCCCGATGATGGCCGACCAGAACGTCTACTCGACCTGTTATCAGTGCCATAACCAGGAGGTCGATGTTCCCGAAGCCGAGCCACTGCAGCGTGGGATCACGCTGATTGAAAATCTCGGATGCCACGGCTGCCACAAGATGGCCGGCTTTGCCGACCTGCGGAAGGTGGGACCGGATCTTTCGCGTCTTGCCTCAAAGCTGGATCGCGACTGGGGATTTCGCTGGGTCAACAGCCCGGCTTCGTTCCGCGAACTGACGAAAATGCCCCATTTCTTCGGACAGAAGAATAACCGCACTCCGGAGGATCTGGCCCGAACCGATGTGGAAGTTCACGCCATACTGGAATACCTGTACGCGAAGTCCAGGCCATTTGAACCGACCCGCAGCACGTTAGCGGGTGACGCGGAGCGTGGCCGCAAAGTGGTCGAGACCGTGGGCTGTGTTGGATGCCACCGCATGGAAGGACAGCCTGCTCCCACCCAGGAAAACTGGCACCGCCGCACCTTCGGCCCGGAGCTGAGTGGGCTGGGCAGCAAGACCACCTTCGATTGGCTTTATTCGTGGCTCAAGGACCCGAAACATTTCTGGCCCGAGACAAGGATGCCCAATCTGCGCCTCAGCGATCGGGAGGCTGCTGACGCCGCCGCGTACCTGGTATCGCTCCGCAAGCCGGAGTTCGATTCGACTCCCGTACCTGACCTGGACACCGCCCTTCTGGATGAGATCGTTCTTGGTTACCTCTCCGCGCGACAGCCCGAAGCGAACGCGCGTGCCGAACTGGGCCGCATGAGCGAAGCGCAGCGTAAGGAGTATCTGGGCCAGAGGATGATACAGCGCTACGGATGCTTTGGCTGCCACGTCATCCCGGGCTTCGAGGACGCGCTCGGCATCGGCACGGAGCTCAGCGAGTGGGGAAGCAAGTTGACCCACATGCTCGATTTCGGCTTCCTCGAGGTGGCGCACAACAAGCCGGCGTGGATGTACCAAAAGCTCATGGATCCGCGCAGTTTCGACGACGGAAAGATCAAGAAGCCGGACGAAAAACTCAAAATGCCGAACTTCGGCTTCTCGAGCGACCAGGCACGAGACATCGTGACGGCGGTCATGGGTCTGACCAAGAATCCGTTTCCACAGGAGAGCGTGAACTGGCTCGACGCCCACCAGGAGACGCTCGAGGCCGGCCGCCGGCGCGTCAAGGAGAACAACTGTCGCGGCTGCCACATCGTGGAAGGTCGGGGCGGAGACATCGTGGAGCTCATCGCCGAGCGCGATCAGCTCACCATCGAGGAGGCGTGGGCTTTCGCACCACCACCACTCAACGGAGAAGGACAGAAGGTTCAGCCGGAATGGCTCTTCAACTTCCTCAAGGAACCCTCCCCCATCCGGCCGTGGCTCCAGGTGAGGATGCCGACGTTCCACTTCGAGGACTCCCCCGCCACCTCGCTCGTGCACTACTTTGCAGCAGCGGACCGTGCGACATTCCCGTTCCAGTGGCGCGTCGATCATCCGATGCCGGCAGGTGACCGCATTGCGGCCACCAGGCTCGCATCCAACGAGTACTTCGATTGTTTTAGCTGCCACCAACAGGGTGCGCGCAAGCCCCAGGGGCCGCCCGAGGGGTGGGCGCCGGATCTGGCCCTGGCCCATGAGAGACTGCGGCGCGACTGGGTCGAGGATTGGCTGAAGGATCCTCAGCGCCTTTACCCGGGCACCCGCATGCCTACCTACTTTGCCGACGAGTATTCTGGACCGGATGATATTCTGAACGGTGACGAGGCCGAGCAGATCCGCGTCCTTGCTGATTACATCATGTCGCTGGGCCGCAGGGCGACCGGCGGCGGAACCGGCCAGGGCCGCTGAGCACAGGCACCGCCCTGGATGCCCGAAACAACACAAGAAGGAGGTAGTCGTCAATGAAACCCGCAAAGAAAAACCTGTCATGGATTGCCTGCGCCGCAGGCAGTTTCCTGGTCGCTTCCCTCGCGCAGGCTGGCGACGTCGTGGGAACCGTTAAGTATGCAGGGGCTGCGCCGGAGCCAACGAACCTGAAGGTCACCAAGGATCAGCACGTGTGCGCCAAGGACGGCAAGGTCAAGGAAGATCTTCTGGTCGGCGCTAACAAGGGCCTGCAGAACGTCGTCGTCTCGGTGCAGGGCGTACCGGGAGCCAAGCCGCCCACGGAGAAAGCCACGCTCGATCAGAAGGGCTGCCGGTTCAATCCCCACGTCACGCTGGTGGGCGTGGGCGCGCCGCTCGAAATCCTGAACAACGACGGCATCCTTCACAACCTGCACACCTATTCCTCTGTTAATCCAGCCTTCAACAAGGCCCAGCCGAAGTTCAAGAAAGTGATGAAGTCAACATTCTCGAAGCCCGAGGCGTTCCGCATCGCCTGCGACGCCCACAACTGGATGGTAGGCTGGATCGTGGTGGCCGATTCACCGTACTACGCCGTCACGGATGCGAACGGAAAATTCAAGCTTGAAGGGGTGCCCGCGGGAAGCTACACCGTCAAGTACTGGCACGAGAAGCTGGGCGAGAAGACCCAGAAGGTAACGGTGGCGGCTTCGGGTGACGCCGGCGCCGACCTGGAGTACGCAGCTCAGTAATACAGCGCGGCTTTCCGGTCACGCCTTCCGCGCCCTTAATCTTCAGCCGCCGCCGGAGCCTGCTTCCGGTGGCGGTTTGTTTTTCACCCATGGCCCGATCCAGACCCCCCCTCTCTCGACCCGCACGGGACAAGTGGCCACGCAGGCCCTGGAGCGCGTCAGCGAAACGCCGGTGCGCAGATCGATCCTCCAGCCATGCCAGCCGCACGTGACCACGCAGCCGCGAATTGTCCCCTCGCTCAGCCGGGCCCGCATGTGCGGGCAGGCGTCCTCGACGGCAAACCACTCGGCGCCTTGCCGAAACACCGCCACCTGACGTCCCCCGACATTCAGGCTACGGCCCTGTCCTTTGCGGAAATCCGCTTCCCGACCAATCTTCCGCCACTCGGTCAACGGCCCCTCCATCTCGTTACGGGGTGTTCATGAAACCCCGTTCGGGCGATCGGAGCACGCGCTCGGAGCGGCTCCGCCGCAGGCCTCGCAGCACTCCAGGGAAACATCCGGCCGTGGTGCTGCTGGCCCGGGCACCCCGCGAGGGGCGTGTCAAGACGCGTCTGGCATCCACTCTCGGCAACAAGCAGGCTCTGGCCCTGCACGAGGCGTTTCTGCTCGATACGCTGGGCTGGTTGCGCCCCCTGGCCCGGGCCGGGTGGGTCGTGCGCGTAGAATGGAGCGAACCGTTCCGGCCCCGCGGCGAGTTGCGCCGTGCGCTGCGCGGCATGCGCTGCGGGATACAAACCACCGGGGGACTGGGAAAGCGTATTGAATCGGCCCTGCGCCGCAGGCTCGACGCCGGCGCGGAGTGCGCCCTGGCGATCGGTTCCGACTCCCCTCATATCGGGAGAGAGCCATTGAGGCGCGCGAGGACGCGGTTGAGGCACGCCGATGTGGTGCTGGGGCCTGCGCTCGACGGAGGATACTACCTCGTCGGAGTGCGGCAGGTGCGGCATCGGTGGTTCCAGGGGATACGCTGGGGCACGGCCCGGGTGCTGCGCCAGACCCTGTCGAAATTGCGGATGGACTCGGCTCGCGTGCATCTTCTGGAGCGCGCTCAGGATCTCGACACGCCCGCCAACCTGCGCGAACTCGAGAAGCGCCTGAGGCGATCACCCGCCCTCGGCCGCCGCCTGAGGTTCACGAAACGGGTCCTGCGGGAGAAACGGGAGAAGGGTCTGCTCAGTCACGGACGCAGAAATAGTGCACGTCGTTGATCGGGTACCAGACTTCACTACCGTCTTCTTTCAACCTGAGCCGGTAGGCCGGCGACAACTTTCCGTTTGAGAACTGGTGGCTCTTGCTGATCTCGAGCACGGTGGCGTAAGGCTCTCCTGATCGCGCTTCAACCAGAGAGTCATCGACCCTGAAACTCCTGAGCTTGTACCCATACTGCGGCCAGAGGAAGATGCACACAACCCCCACGAGCACCACGAACAGAACGCCCAACAGGGTGACTGCGTTGATTGCATGTCGTTTCGGCTGAGTGAAGACGACGTGCCGCACACTCTGACGGGCTGTCGCCGGAGGCTCGTAGGTGAAGGATCTCTCATCATTCGCCACGGCGATCATCTTGCGGACCGCCTCGACGTTGTATCCCGCCATTTCCAGAGCTCGGCGGTTGAGAGCGAATGCGAGCTTCAGATCCTCACGGCTCGAGGTGCGGCTCAGGCCGAGCACTTCACAGCATTCGCCCAGATCGGCAGGCACTTTTCCCATCGGATCGAAATCTAAGTCACTTTAGGGAAAGATCAAGACGGCCGGTCCGGCCAGGCGTGGGGTTTATCCCTCGATAAGCCCCATGGCTTCCTGGGGCCAGCGCTGGGCGACGTCCTCGAGGACCGATCTGTCCAGCGGTCTGCCCTCTCTGCGGGCAGCTTCGACCCACTCGAAGGCGGCCCCGCGAGCTTCCTCCACGAGCCTGGGGTTGCGGATCAGGTCGGCCAGCTTCAGCTCCCCTGCCCCGGACTGGCGGGTCCCGAACAGTTCCCCGCTGCCACGATACCGGAGATCGGCTTCCGCTACCTCGAAGCCGTCCTTGCATTGAACGAACGCGCGCAGTTTTTCGATCACCCCGGTATCCACTCCTTCGGAAGGCACCAGCGCACACCAGGAGGCGCGCGGCCCGCGGCCGATGCGTCCTCTCAGCTGGTGCAACTGCGAAAGCCCGAAGCGCTCGGCGTTTTCGATCACCATTACCGTGGCCTCGCGCACATCGATCCCGACCTCAACCAGGCTGGTGGCCACCAGCACTTTGATCTCCCCGTCGGCGAAGCGCCTCATGATGGTGGCTTTCTCATCCGGCTGCAGGCGACCATGGAGCAACCCGAGCGCCACCCCCTCCAGTGGCCCGCGTGCCAGGCGCGCTGCCAGCTCACGCACCGCCTTCAGGCCCCGCACATCCGACTCGTCGATGACGGGAGCGATTACGTAGGCCCTGTCGCCGGCTTCCGTGGCGGCCCGCACCTGCCCGTAGAGGCTCCGGCGCACCTTTGTCTCCACCAGAGAGGTTTCGATCTTTCCACGGCCGGGTGGCTGTTCGTCGAGCACCGACAGATCGAGATCCCCGTACAGCATCAGGGTCAGGGTCCGGGGAATGGGCGTCGCTGTCATGACCAGCAGATCGGGTCGCCCACCCTTGTCGAGCAGGGCCTGTCTCTGGGCGACACCGAAGCGGTGCTGCTCGTCAACCACGACCAGACCAAGCCGGTGAAATCGCACGGGCTTCTGGATGAGTGCATGCGTGCCCACAAGCAGGTTGATTTCTCCTGAAGCCAGGCCCTCGAGAACACGGCGCCTTTCCGCAGTACGCGTGGACTGGGTGAGCAGGCCGATCCGGTAAGGCCATTGACGCAGCAAACCCGTGAGCCGTTCATGGTGCTGCTCCGCCAGGATGCCGGTGGGCACCATGAGGACCGCCTGCAGGCCGTTCTCGATGGCCAGCACCGCTGCAAGGAGTGCCACGATGGTCTTCCCGCTTCCCACATCGCCCTGCAGCAGGCGATTCATCGGGTAGGGGCTTTCGAGGTCCTTGACGATCTCCCGGAAAGTCCGGCGCTGCGCGCCCGTCAGGCGAAACGGCAGGATGCGGCGCAATCGCTCCCCGATGGGCTTCGATGTGCGGTATGTGAACTCGCGCCGGCTCTCGCGCATGCGCCGCCGCCGCAGCGCCAGGGCCACCTGCAGCAGGAACAGTTCCTCGAACATGAGACGCCGGTGGGCACGGGAACGGCGCGAGTTGTAAAGCTCGACCGGCTCCGGCCCGTCCGGAAAGTGTATGGAGCGGAGTGCCTCTTCCCGCGAGCACAGACGCAAGCGGCGGCGGATTTCAGGTGGAAGCGGATCGCGGAGCGGGCCGCGCAGCGCCCCGAGCAGACGGTGTTGGACGGTGCGCAACAGCCGTGGGGAGAGCGTCCCCACCTTGCGGTAGATCGGAACCACACGGCCGCTGTGGACGGGCTCCGTCTCGTCCTCGGGCAACCGTTCAAGCTGGGGGTTCTGCAACACCCGCTCGGACGCGCGGCCGCGACGTGTCTCCACCAGGCCGTAGAAGCAGAAGCGCGCCCCGGGCACGAGCACCCGCTGGAGGTACGCCTGGTTGTACCAGACGGCGCGCAGGGCCGCCGTGCCATCATCCACCATCGCTTCGATGATCACGAACCCGCGCCGGCGGGTGCGTATGACCTTGCACTGGAGCACCTGCGCCGCCACGGTGACGCGCTCACCGGGGCGGACCGACTCCAGGGTTCTGAACGCCGTACGATCTTCGTAGCGGAAAGGCAGGTGATAGAGGAGATCACCCACTCTGGTGTAGCCGGCGTTCGCCAGGGAGCGGGCCCTGCGCAGGACCAGATCGGGTGCACGATCCAGCGGGGTGCTCAGATCGAGTCGGCCAGCTTGCTTTGACGCTGCCATTCTTCTCTCGCTGTCCATGCGACTCCCGCTCAGACACCAACCGTTCCCGCGTACCAGCCCCACGTTGGAGCCTCCGAGAACAGCAAGCTGGAAACCCGCCGGGTGCAGTGGGAGGCGGATTGGGCGCAGATTATACGCCGCTCGAGCCAGTGCTCGAGAAAGAGTCTGTGGGGAGAATTTTACGGGATCAGACGGTGACGGCGCCGACCGGTTCCCGGGCCTCGATGAGACCGCGGCTCCGGAGCGCAATGACCGCCTCGAGGGTCTGGAGA
>CBEVTG010000068.1:0-7784 GCA_965552745.1 uncultured bacterium | reverse complement strand
GAGGACGAGATCCTCGAACCTGGTGATTACATCACCCGGCAGATCGGCAACGAGAACGTCATCATCGTGCGCGGAGAAGACCGCAAGGTTCGCGCTTTCTACAACAACTGCCGACACCGCGGCACCCGTTTCTGCAACGAGCAGGCGGGCCGCGTCAAGGGATCGTTTCAGTGTCCGTACCACGCCTGGACCTACGGCCTCGACGGACGGCTCATCGGCGCGCCGCACATGGCGGAGGTGGAAGACTTCGACAAGAGCAAGTTTCCGCTCGTAAGCGTGGGCTGCGACGTGTGGGCCGGCCACATCTTCTTTAACCTGGATCCGAACCGCCAATCACTGGGGAAGCAGCTCGAAAAGATGCCGGAGATCATGGAGCGCTACAACCTCGGCAGTCTCAGGAGAGCGGAGCGGCACGCCTACGACATCAAGGCGAACTGGAAGTTGATCGTGGAGAATTACTCCGAGTGCTACCACTGTCCGCTCATTCACCCCCAGCTCAACCGGGTCACGCACTATCTCAACGGTGACAATGACGCCGTGGGTGCCAACTTCAACGGCGGGTTTCAGATCATCGGCGACCAGTTCTCCACGCTGACGGTGGAGGGTAAGAAGACGCGACCCTACTTCAAGGGAATTACCAAGGATGACGAGAAGCGGGTCTATTACTATGTCATCTACCCGAACCTGCTGCTGAGCGTACACCCCGACTACCTGATGACACATACCCTGTGGCCGAAGGAGCCGGGCGTGACCCACGTCGTGTGCGAATGGCACTTCGATCCGGAGGTCATGAAGAAACCCGATTTCGATCCCAGCGACGCTGTCGGTTTCTGGGATATGACCAACAAGCAGGACTGGCGCGTCTGCGAGATCAGCCAGCTGGGCGTGGCTTCGAAGGGGTATATCCCCGGACCGTTCACACACCAGGAAGAACTATTGTATGAGTTCGACCACTTCGTGCTCGACCGGCTGGCCGGGCGCGTCGAACGCAAACCCGCCCTGCTACGTTGAGGCGGCGGCCAGGCACAGACCCTACAGCGTGCATGGGCTGAAGCGCCCGAAGGCGTCGGGGCACAGCAGGCGCCCGAGTAAGAGAGCCATGCGGTGAAACTGAGAACCCTCTACACAGCCCGCGAAATCGAATCGACGGTGCAGCGTCTGGCGGAAGAGATCGCCCGCGATCTCACCGCCCTGCTTCCCGCACCGGATGCGGGTGAGTCCGCCGCGCCCGGTTCCCCGGGCTCCGGCACCCAGGCGAAGGGAGTCCCGAGCCTGCCCCGGTTCTACGAGGAGATCGGCCAGCGCAGCGGTGCCAGAGCCGACCTCGCCCCCACGCTCAGCTTTGAACGCCCCCTGCTCATCGGCCTCCTGAAGGGAACCTTCGTGTTCCTGGCCGACCTGGTGCGCTCGATGCGCATCCCGCTCGACATCGACTTCATGCGCGCTCGCTTGACCTCGGACAGCTCCGGAGGCACCTCGGTGGAGTTCGAGTACGAGCCGCAGCACTCCCTCGAAGGGCGAACCGTGGTAGTGGTCGAGGATGTGGCCGGAAGCGGGCGTACCCTGCCCGGCGTGCTTTCGAGGCTGGAGGCGCACAATCCGCGGGCCATCCGGGTGTGCGCACTCGTCAAGCGGCGGGGCTACAGCGGGCCACCGATCGACTACGTCGGCTTCGACGTGGGGCCCGGCTGGCTGGTGGGATACGGGCTCGACGACCGCGAAGCTCTGCGCAATCTGCCCGGCCTGTGTGTTCTGGAGGACTGACCTAGCGCCCTTCCGGCCGCCCCTTGGGCTTCACGCCGACGGGACGCCGGATGCGAACCTCCACCGGCCCGTGGCGCGTGACGGTACCGTTCGAATCCTCATCTTCGAGGTAGTACAGGACGGTTCCCGGAAGCTGCCATTCCGTATCGAGGTACTCGTACTGGGTCGCCTGGAACATTCCGCCGCGGGCCGGAATGAGGTCGGGCGTGAGCAGGACCGGCTCGCCGTCACCGCGGGCGCGCAACAAGCGGAATCCTTCGTTGTCCACCTCGGAAATCGTCGTCCACTCCAGAAGAACTCCGGCCTGTCCTCCAGAAGCCGTGAACGACGAGAGCTCCACCAGCAGGAAGTCACACTGAGGATCAGCCTCGTCCAGCAGGCCATCGCAATTATCGTCCAGGCCGTTGTCGCAATCCTCGATCCTTCCTGGGTGGATGTCGGGATTCGTATCGCTGCAATCTCCCATCTGGCCGGCCGCGGGACATAGAGGGAATCCGTCCCCGTCTTCGTCTATCCCAGGTTGGGAGACAGCCAGCGCTCGGTATCGGGCACGCTGAGACCCGTACGCCGAGCGTAGTCCTCGACCTGGTCGCGGCCGATACGGCCGATGCTGAAATAGCGCGCCCGGGGGTGAGCGAGATATATGCCGCTCACGCTGGCGGCGGGAAGCATCGCCATATGCTCCGTCAGGGTGATTCCGGCCGGCTGAGCATTCAGCAGCTCGAACAGGGTGCGCTTCGGCGTGTGATCTGGACAGGCGGGATAGCCGAAAGCCGGGCGGATGCCGCGGTATTTTCCGGCAATCAGGTCTTGCACACTCAGTTGCTCGCCGGCACCGTAACCCCACTCGCGCCGGGCGCGCTCGTGAAGGCACTCCCCGAAAGCCTCGGCCAACCGGTCGGCCAGTGCCTTGACCATGATGGCGTGATAGTCGTCGTGGTCCTTTTCGTATTGCGCCACGAGCTCGTCGACGCCGAGGCCGGCCGTGACCGCAAATCCACCCATATAGTCATGGAGGCCGGAGTCCGCGGAGGCCACGAAATCAGCGAGCGAGAGCAGCGGCTCATTCGCTCCGGAGTCCCGCTGCTGGCGTAACATCGGGATCCGCGCCAGCTCTTGACGCCGGGAATCGTCCTCGTAAAGAACGATGTCATCCCCCTGGCGCACGGCCGGCCAGAAGCCGTACACGCCGCGAGCCTGCAAGGACCCTTCCTTCACAATGCGCTCCAGCAGTTTCCTGCCGTGCTCGTACAGGTCGCGAGCCGCCTCACCATAGCGCGGATGTTCGAGGATATCCGGGAACTTCCCCTTGAGTTCCCACGCCGTGAAGAAGAAGGTCCAGTCGATGTATTCAGCAATCGTCTTTAGAGAGATGTCGTCCACCGGCCGCCGCCCGAGGAAGGACGGCCTGGAGACATCCTGCGGCCGCCAGTCGATCTGCAGCCCCCTCTTCTGAGCTTCCACATGAGGCACCAGCGGCCGCTCGCTCCTGGCCCTGTACTGGCTGCGAAGATTTTCCTGCTCCTTCTGAACCTGCTCCACCAGAGGCTTGCGCTGCGCGGGATCCAGGAGCGCGGACACCACGCCGACTGCCCGTGATGCATCGAGAACATGGGTGGTCGGTTCGCCATATTCAGGGGCGATCTTGACCGCCGTGTGCAGCTTGCTGGTCGTGGCGCCGCCAATCAGCAACGGCAGGTGAAAGTCCTGTCGCTTCATCTCCCGCGCCACGTGAACCATCTCGTCCAACGACGGAGTGATCAGCCCCGAGAGGCCGATCATATCGGCCTTGTGTTCACGGGCCGCCTCCAGAATCTTGCTGACCGGCACCATGACCCCGAGATCGATGACCTTGTAGTTGTTGCAGCCCAGCACGACGCCGACGATGTTCTTGCCAATGTCGTGCACGTCGCCCTTGACGGTGGCCGTCACGATGCACCCCTGGGCGCTCCGTTCGTCGGCCTGAGACTTCTCGGCCTCCATGAACGGCTCCAGGTAGGCGACCGCCTTCTTCATGACCCGGGCGCTCTTGACGACCTGGGGCAGGAACATCTTTCCGGCGCCGAAAAGATCTCCGACGATTGACATTCCGTTCATGAGCGGGCCTTCGATCACATGCAGAGGCCGCTCGGACTTCTGGCGCGCCTCCTCCGTATCCTCGACGATGTAGTCGACGATGCCGTGCACCAGCGCGTACGACAAGCGTTTCTCCACGCTGGCCTCGCGCCAGGAGAGATCGATCTCACGCTTCTTCCCTTCGCCGCGCACCTGCTGCGCGAAAGACACCAGCCGTTCAGTGGCGTCGGGACGGCGGTTAAAAAGACCATTCTCGATGTGCTCGAGCAGGTCCTTCGGGATGTCCTCGTAGACCACGAGCTGGCCCGCGTTGACGATCCCCATGTCCATTCCGGCCCGGATGGCGTGATACAGGAATGCCGCGTGCATCGCTTCGCGCACCATGTCATTCCCCCGAAAGGAGAAAGACAGATTCGATACTCCGCCGCTCACCTTGGCCCCTGGACAGCGCTCCTTGATGATCCGCGTCGCTTCGATGAAGTTGATGCCGTATGCGCTGTGCTCCTCGATTCCGGTGGCCACAGGGAAGATGTTCGGATCCAGGGTGATGTCCTCGGGAGCAAAACCTGCCTTCTCGATCAGGAGCTTGTAGACCCGCTCGCAAATGCCGACCTTCTGTTCGATAGTCTCCGCCTGACCGGTCTCGTCGAACGCCATGACGATGACCGCGGCGCCGAAGCGGCGCGCCTGTTTCGCCTGATTCAGGAACTCCTTCTCGCCGGCCTTGAGACTGATCGAATTGACGATCGATTTGCCCTGGACGCAGCGCAACCCCGCTTCGATCACCGACCAGCGCGAGCTGTCGATGACGATCGGCACGCGAGCAATCTCCGGCTCCGTGGCGATGAGGTTCAGGAAAGTGGTCATGGCCTGCTCGGAATCGAGCATGGCTTCGTCCATGTTGACATCGATCAGGTTGGCACCATTGCGCACCTGGTCGGCTGCCACCTCGACTGCCGTCTGGTAGTCATTCTTCTTGATCAGATTGAGGAAGCGCCGCGATCCGGTGACATTGGTGCGTTCGCCGATCATTACGAAGTTGGTGTCCGGTCGGATCACCATGGGCTCCAGACCTGAGTAGCGGCTGAAGTGCGCGGTCTTCTCCGCCAGCTTCCGGGGAGGAAGTCCAGCAACGGCCTCGCTGATGGCGCGGATGTGGGCCGGCGTAGTGCCACAGCAGCCGCCGACCAGGTTCACCCACCCGTTCTGGGCGAACTCCCTGAGCAGACGGGCCGTTGTTTCGGGCTTCTCATCGTATCCACCAAAGGCGTTCGGAAGCCCGGCGTTCGGGTAGCAGCTCACCGGCACGGGACAGATGCGTTCGAATTCCTCCAGAAACTGGGCCATCTCCGTGGCGCCCAGCGAGCAGTTGAGGCCCGCCACGAGGGGGTGCGCGTGCTCGATCGAGATCCAGAAGGCATCGAGCGTCTGGCCGGACAGGGTGCGCCCGCTCATGTCGATGATCGTTCCCGAGATGATCAGCGGTATCCTGGTTGATTTCTCCTCGAACACCTCCTCGATGCCAACGATGGCCGCCTTGGCGTTGAGCGTATCGAAGATGGTTTCGAGCAGGAGCACGTCCACGCCCCCGTCGATGAGTCCGCGCGCCTGGTCTGCATAAGCATCGCGAACCTCGTCAAACGTGACGGCGCGGAAGGCAGGATTGTTGACGTCCGGAGACAGGGTCAGGGTCTTGTTCATGGGCCCCATCGAACCCACCACGAAGCGCGGCTTTTCAGGAGTCCGTCGACTCCATTCATCGCATACCGGGCGCGCCAGGGTCGCGGCCGCCCGATTGATTTCGCGGGCCAGATGTTGAAGGCCGTACTCGGCCTGCGAAATGGCGGTGGCATTAAAGGTATTGGTGGAGATCAGGTCTGCACCGGCCTCGAGGTAGGCCCGGTGAATGTCACCTATGATCTCAGGCCGGGTGAGGCAGAGGAGATCGTTGTTCCCCCTGAGATCGCTCGCGTGGTCACGAAAACGCTCTCCCCGGAAGTCAGCTTCACTGAGCTGGCGGGCCTGGATCTCTGTGCCCTTGGGGCCTTCGATCACCAGGATACGTTGCGCCAGCAACTCTTTCAGCTGCGCTTCTGTGTTCTTGATCGCCATCTCCTCGAGTGTCGGTCGTTCCCGTTGATTCCTGGATGGGAGCTCAGTCACTTACCGTCTTGACGGCCAGGTTCGGTCGGGGCAGCAGACCTGAAGCCTCGACCACCCGACCGATCGCATCCTCTGACTTGATGGCGATGAGATGGATCCCCGCCACGCCCCGGATCTCTCTGAGGGCCTGCACGGTCTCATTGGCGATGCGGATCCCTTCTTCCGCCTGATCCTCTTTCCTGGCATGCTGCTCCATGCGCTTGACGGCTTCGATCGGAACGTCGATTCCGGGCACCTGGTCTCTCATATAGCGGACCGACCGGGCGGAGCGGGAGATGGCCACGGAAGGGAGGATAAAGGTTTTCTCCAGCAAACCGAGATCCTCCACCCTCTTCATGAACTCCCGCAGGCGGGTCAGGTTGTAGACAATCTGCGTCTGGATGAACTCCGCGCCGGCCTCGATCTTCTTGGCGAGGCGCAGGGGGCGGAAATCGTGTGGAGGAGCGAACGGATTCTCGACGGCGCCAATGAAGTACTGCGGCGGCTGCGTCAGCTTGCGACCGCTCAGATACACCCCCTGGTCCCGAAGCATCGCGGCCACCCTCAACAGGTGCATCGAGTCAAGATCCCACAGCGGCGTGGCGTCCGGATGGTCGCCTGCGGAGACATCATCCCCTTGCATCAGAACCAGATTGCGCACGCCAAGAGCCGCGGAACCCAGGAGGTCCGCCTGCAGCCCCAGCCTGTTACGGTCCCGGCACCCGAACTGCGTGATGGGCTCGAAACCATTGTCGATCAGCAACCGTGATGCGGCCAGCGGGCAGAGATGGGGATGGGCGGCGGCGTTGTCGGTGCAGTTGATCGCATCGACGTAGCCCTTCAGGGGTTCACACGCCTTCCGGATTGAATCCGGATCAGCACTGTCGGTCGTCCGCAGCTCGCAGGTGACCACGAACTCACCGGCGCGCAGCAGCCTCTCGAAATGGCTACGACTGCCCTTTCCTGTGGTTTCCATCATGATGTTTCCGAGCGCTTCTCTGCCGCGGCTCTCCACCCTTCAGGTACCTGTTGATCTCTCCCGCTCGCCAGGTTTTCCCACGACGAAGTCTCCGTCAGCCGCCAGTCAACCGGCGGGTTCAGGCGTTTCATGTGATCACGCCACAGGGGCAGCTTGCGTGAGCGCTGCCATGCCTGAACCCAGACACAGGGCTTGTCCTGAAAAACCTCGCAGTTGCCATCCACCTGCACGCCCCCGCACGGGCCATTGCGCAGGTTCTTCGGGCAGCGCATGGGACAGGTCATCCCCGTGGAGTGGAGAATGCACTGTCCGCACATCCGGCAGTCGAACAGATTTTCCTTCAACACCTTCTCGACCACCAGCAGCGCCCTGCGCCAGCCCTTCGGCTCCAGCAAGGTGGGGGGCATCCTGTCCATTTCTACCGCCATTATTTTCAGCTACCTCGCACACGCCGGATCAGATTCCACCTCCGAGGGCCGCCGCATCCACGCCACAGCACGGAGCATGTCGTCGAGACCTATCTCGGTGGAAGGAAATGTCTTTCCCTGAGGTTAGGGACGTATCAAAATGATCGTAACCGTACGTCTAGAGAGCCGTCAAGCTCGGGTCTGTAGGAGCACCCGGCGGGTCAGATGCGGTGGAGTCTCGCTCAGCCCGGCGCGCATGCTGATGGATAGAATAGGCGCCTGATCCCTGCCGATCGAGCAGGCTGAGGATGCCCTGTTCACCGGTCATGTGGCCGGCCCCGACCACAACGAAGTAGGTGCCCTCGGTACCGAGGAGCTTGCGGATGCGGGATACCATCCTGGCGTTGCGCTCATCG
>CBEVTG010000067.1:0-7808 GCA_965552745.1 uncultured bacterium | reverse complement strand
TGGATCGATCGTGGAGTGGGTCGGGCGCAACCGCGGGCTGAGCGGCCTGGTGCGGCCCGCCGATCTGGTCAATGAAGTGGAGCGCGTCGACGGAGTGGCGGGACGATGGATCCGTTCCGCTCTCGAGCGCTTCAGGCCCGCGCTCATCATCAACCAGTCGCGCCACAGGGTGGACGATCAGCTCGGCGAATCGATCGAATCGGCCTGCCGGATGTTCCTCGGCGTTCCCCTGCAATACGTCGGTGCCGTGCCGTACGACGCCTGCTTTGGCGCGGCCCTGAGATCCGGATATCCCTACCTGAAGCTTCACTACGCGCAGACGGCGGCCAGCCGCATCATGCGCATCGGCAAGAGCCTGAGGGATCTCTCCACGAAGGAGGCGGTGGCGTGACCCTCGATCCCGAGGTGCACCCGATGCGGCGTGATGACCTGCGCACGCTGGGCCTCAGCCCCACCGCGTCGGCGGATGACATCATTCCGGCTTACATGAAGCTGCGCCGCACCCTGCGAAAAGATTCGCCGGCCATGCGCAATGCGGCGAGCGAAGAGGAGCGCTGCGTCATGCTCGAGCGTGTCGAGGAGGCGTACCGGCGGCTATCCTCGCAGGCGGGTCTTCCCCTGCGCGGGGGAGGAGCGTCCGCCGTGGGCTGGACGCACCCCGAAAGGTTCCGGCTGCGGCAGCTAGCTCCGCAGTCCGGCGGCGCGGCCGCATCACAGCCCGGAGATCCGCCGCTCGACATGCGTTCGAAGCCGTCCCCTTTTCGCCGCCGCCCGAGCCGTCCCCTCCCCTGAACCCGTTTCGAGCTGACCACCACCGATTGACCCCTGCCGCGGGCGTTTCTACAATGGGGTGAATCCTGGAGGGGAGGTGTACCATGGTCGAGTTCGATGCCGAGACTATCGCCAGGCTGCGGGCGCTCGGTCCAAGGAAGGCCTACCGGGAAGTACGCCGCGCTGTTTACCAGGTCCCCGGGGGAACCTCTTCCGAGGATTTCCAGCAGGCTTATGAGACCCTGGTGGAGCAGGACGTCCTGACCTGGGAGCAGATCGAACAATACGAGTCAGAATGACGCCCGGCCTGCCGCCGCCAAAACTGACCTGAACCCCGAAGCATGGTCTATCTGTCGCGTATCTATACCCGTACCGGTGATCGAGGCACCACGGCCCTCGGCAACGGCAAGCGCGTGAGCAAGAACACGCCGCGCATCAACGCCTACGGAACCGTTGATGAGCTGAACTCAGTGCTGGGAATGGTTCTGGCCAGCCGGCCGCCACGAGCGCTCGCGGGTACCTTGTCCATCATCCAGAACGATCTCTTCGACCTGGGAGCTGACCTTTGTGTGCCCCAGAAGGTCAATGAGAAGTCAGGCGAAGCGCTACGTCTGCGCAGCGAGCGTGTGGACCACCTCGAGCTTGCCATCGATCGTCTCAATGCCCGGCTGAAGCCATTGCACTCCTTCGTTCTCCCAGGGGGCACCCGCGTTGCCGCCTGGCTTCACCTGGCACGGACCACTTGCCGCCGGGCGGAGCGCGACGTGGTGGGGCTCTCGCAATCGGAGCCCGTGAACCCGCAGGTCATCATGTATTTGAACCGTCTCTCTGATCTGTTGTTCGTGATGGCCCGCCACGCCAACCGAGGCCCGGGTGCAGAGGTGCTGTGGATCCCCGGTGGCGCGGAGAGGGACAAGAAGGCTGCGGCGAAACGCTCCAGCAAAACCCCACGTCGCACGCGGCGCAGCACGCGGCGCTCCTGAAAAACGGTTCCGTTTCAACGTCGGTTGACACCCCGGACGGGGAGCGCTAGCGTGGAAGACATGGTCCAGGCGCAGCCGTTGGCCGGGGTGTTGAGCCAGCTCACCCGCGAAGGGGATCTCTGCGAGAGGCTTGCCGATCGTAAGGTTCGCTGCTTCGCGTGCGGTCACCGCTGTCTCATCCTCGAAGGGCTACCCGGAATCTGCAAGGTGCGCTTCAATTCCGGGGGAACGCTTCGTGTGCCGGGCGGATACGTCGGCGCGCTGCAGGTCGATCCGATCGAGAAGAAGCCATTCTTCCATGCCATGCCCGGAAGCCTGGCGCTCTCGTTTGGGATGCTCGGCTGTGACTTCCACTGCGGGTACTGCCAGAACTGGATCACCTCGCAGGTACTGCGTGATCCGGGCGCCGTCTCCGCTCCCGACCGTCTGGAACCGGCCGATCTCGTGGGTATGGCGCTCGAGCGTAAGGCGCCGATCGTTGCCAGCACCTACAACGAGCCCTTGATCACCGCGGAGTGGGCTGTGGATGTGTTCCGGCCCGCGGCCGAAGCGGGTCTGGTGTGTGCTTTCATCAGCAACGGTAACGCTACCGCCGAGGTTCTGGACTACATCCGGCCACACACCCGTCTCTACAAGGTCGATCTCAAGTCGTTCCGGCAATCGAACTACCGTGCCCTCGGCGGGCGGGTCGAGGTCGTGCTCGACACAATCCGCATGTTGAAGGAGCGTGATTTCTGGATCGAGGTTGTGACCCTGGTGATCCCGGGATTCAATGACTCCACCGAGGAACTCACCGACATCGCCCGCTTCCTGGCCTCGGTGTCCCCCGACATTCCGTGGCACGTGACCGCTTTCCACAAAGATTACAAGATGATCGATCCGGAAGACACCTCTGCCTCCACGCTGCTGAGGGCCGCAGGCATCGGCCAGCGGGAGGGGCTGCGGTTCGTCTACGCCGGCAATCTGCCGGGCCAGATGGGGGAGTTTGAGAACACGCGCTGTCCCGGTTGCAGGGCGCTGCTCATCGGGCGCTCCGGGTACCGCATCTCGCAGTACCGGATCACCGAGTCCGGAGCCTGTCCGGATTGCGCGGCACCTGTTCCCGGTCTGTGGGCCAGGGATGTCTACCACCCACAGTCCGATCCCCGGTGATGAGCGAAACGAAGCCGCCGTCGGAGGGTTCGGTCGCGGCTGCCCTGTCCCGGCGCAGGGCGGTCCGCCATTACGATCCCGGGCCGGTTCCCCGGCAGCTTCTCATCGAGCTTCTCGACCAGGTCAGGCTCACCCCGTCGGGATGGAACCTTCAGCCCGTCCACTTCGTGCTTGTCACCGATTCCGAACAGAAGCGCCTCCTGAGACGCGCCTGTCTCGGCCAGCCCCAGATCGAGCAGGCACCGGCCGTGGTCGTCTTTGCAACCGACCTCGAACCCCACCGCGGGCGGCTCGAGCCGATCCTGGCCCGCGACCTGGAAAACGGCAGCATCACACCGGAATACGCGAAGTTCAGCGGTCGCACGATCCGCCTGCTCTTCGAGAGCGGTCCGCTGGGACTGGTGGGAGCGGCCAAGCGGACCGCCATTCAGCTGATTTCCTGGTTCCGGCCGATGCCGGTGCCGAACCTGAGCCGGCACCAGCGCCGGATATGGTCATTGCGGCAGGCCGCCATGGCGGCGCAGACCTTCCTGCTCCTGGCTGCGGACCACGAGCTGGCGAGCTGTCCGATGGAGGGTTTTGACCCCCGGCGGGTGCGACGGGTGCTGGGGATTCCCCGGCGCTACATGGTGGCCCTGATGGTGACGGTGGGGCGCGCCGGACCCCCGGAACGGCCGCGCCGGTCGAGGCGGCCACTGTCGGAGATCCTGCACGGGGAACGTTTCTAGTCCGGGCGCCTGGCCGTACCCCAGCGATGGCCCCGGCGGCGGGCGCGGTTCTCCTCCTCCAGCATGAGGAGAGTCGCCTCGAGGGAGCCGCGTGCGAAGGGAAGCAACTCCTCCCCCACATCGTCGTAAACCTCCACGAGAAGATCATCCAATTCGCGCGGCTCCTCCCGTAGTGCCCGGACGACCTTTTCAGTGCGTTCGTTGCGGTGGGTGATGAGCGAAGCGATCTGCGCCTGCGGATTCTCGATGGGGGGATGATGTCCCGGATAGATGCGCCCGGGGCCCAGGGCATCCAGTGCACGCAGCGAACGCAGATAGAGCTTCATGTCGCCGTCCGGGGGTGCGATCATCACTGTGCCCTGCCCGACGATCAGATCGCCTGAGAACACAGCCTGTTCTTCGTTCAGGCGGTAGCACACATGCTCGGTGGCGTGGCCGGGCATGTGGTGGGCGACCAGCGTGGCACCGTCAAGCTCGATGACCTCACCGTCGGCAAGTTCGCGGGCCTCGAACGGCAGGTAGCTGGAGCCTCCCGGCCCGCAGAGGATCGGAGCCTGATTTCGATCACCCAGATCCTCCGCGCCGCCGATGTGATCCGGGTGAATGTGTGTGAGCAGGATGCAGGAGATCTTTCCATCGAGGGCGCGAACCGTCTCCTCAATCGTGTCGAGCAACGTGTCGTCCTGCACCCCCGGGTCGATGACGGCGATTTCCCGGTGTCCCACCAGGTAGGTGTTGGTGCCGGGGCCGGTCAAGACGCCCGGATTGGGGCACAGGACTCGCCGCACGAGCGCGGAGTGATCTTCCAGCGTCACGGCTCCGGGTGCGCCTCCTGCCAGACCGGAACGGATCTCCGCGAAGTCCCGGGCGTCGGCGAGGTGCTGCAGCGTCGTGCTGGTTGGCAGCCACATCTGGATCTGCCCGCTCGCCATGGCGTCGAGCGCCGCCCGGGGGGGCATCCAGGCAAGCCGCTCGACCTCGCGGTCGTCGCCGCTTGCCTTTTGCCCTTCGGGAAGCGGGGCCGCAAAAAAGCGTGTATCGAAACGCCGGGGCAGTGAAGTCGGCGTGATCCACCGGCACAGATATACGAGCAGGTCGGTGCGCAGCCGCAGATCGAAGCGTGCGCAGAATTCCCTCCATGGCAGATCCCCGCGCGCCACGGCCTCGCGAAGGTCCAGCAGTTCGGCGTCGATCGCCCTTCCTTCCGTCCTCTCAGCGAGCAGCACCCCTGCTTCCTCGAACATCTCTCTCACCGCGGCAAGATAAAAAGCCAGACATTCGACTCCGGGGCGGGCCTCACCGAATGCCGCCCGGGCCTCATCGGGAGTGAGCACCGAACGCCGCACGAGATCGACATCATGGTCCTCCCGATCAACAGCCCCGCCCGGGAACACGTGAAGACCGGCGGCAAACTTCATGGTGGCGGGGCGTTGCGTCAGCAGGATCTCGAGCGCATCGCTACCGGGCCGGGTGAGGACGATGGTCGCTGCGTCGCGGGGTATGGCAGGCATGTGCCATCCTAAACAAGACAGGGGAGGTAGCTCAAGGGCTCGGGCGTGAAGATCCCGGTGCGGTCATGCGTGCTAAGATGCGAAGCAGTGTTCAACTACCAATGTTTTCGAGGATTATCCGCGGGTTGAGCTCGGGCCCGTGGGCAGCGGGTGGAATCGACTGGGAAAGAGAGGGCGGAGCATGGCGGCGGGATCTGGAAAAGCACGGCTCTATACGCGATCCGTTGGAGAGGAGCTCGATTACCTGCGGCGGTTTGTCAAGAAGAGCGAGGAGCAGATCCTGGCTATGGCCCTGCGTCGCGGCGTCTTCGAGACCTTCAAGTCGGTGGTGATGAAGCAGTACGCGGCAGGTGAGATTTCGGAACAGAAGGCCGCCGAGCTTCTGGGCCGGAAGGTTTTCCAGAACATGATCGAATGGCTTCCCGCCGGCCCGCCAGAGTCCGCCTGAGCCGGGTGATGATGGGAATGCTTCTGCATGAGCAGCTGTGGCAGAACAACCTCGATCTCGTGCAGCGCTGCCTGGAGCATCCGTTCGTGCGTGGCCTGGCTGACGGGACCTTGCCGGTCGATGCGTTCCGGAGATACGTCGCTCAGGACGCCTACTTTCTGCGTGCCTTCCTGAGCGCCTATGCGCTGTGCACGGCGCGCAGCCCGGACACGGAAACTGCTGCCGCGCTGGTGGAGATGCAGCAGGGGACGCTCGACGAACTGAAGCTTCATTCCGCCTATTCCAGAGAACTGAGAATCGACCTGTCCGACGTGCATCCCTACAGGGCGACGGCCGCCTACAGCGATTTCCTACAGAGAACAGCTTGGGCCGAAAGTGTGGATCAGACACTCGCCGCCATGACACCCTGTGTGCGTCTGTATGGATTTCTGGGCAGCGAGCTGGCCCGAAAGGAGATTCCTTCACACCGGTACGGTGACTGGATACAGACTTACAGTAGCGAGGATTACTGGAAGCACGTGCACCGGATGGAGGCTCTCCTCGATCGCCTGGCGCACGCCACCACGGTGGTGCAGGAGCGTTATCGCTATGCCATGCAGTGTGAGGTCGACTTCTTCAGTGCTCCGTTGGAGGATGCAGGATGACGGAAGAGATCAGGCCCGTCGGCCTGACGATCGCCGGATCCGATCCTTCGGGCGGTGCCGGGATTCAGGCCGATCTAAAAACCTTTCACCAGCACGGGGTCTATGGCACCAGTGCTCTGACGCTCCTCACCGTTCAGAACACCCGCAGCGTGGACGCCGTGGAGGTGTTGAGACCCGAGTTCGTTCTGGCGCAAATCGACGCGGTGCTCTCCGATATGCATCCTGCCGCCGCCAAGACCGGAGCGCTCGGATCCGCCGGTGTGGTGGAGGCGGTGGCCCGCCGTATGGCCGAGATCGGGATTCCGCTGGTCGTGGATCCGGTGATGATCAGCAAACACGGTGTCGCGCTGCTTCCCGAAGACGGCCGTGTGGCCCTCGCCGCCCGTCTCCTGAGGCGCTGCTTCCTGGTGACCCCCAACCTGCACGAAGCGGAGGCGTTGGCTGGCATGAAGATCGGGGACGATGCCTCGCTGCGTGAAGCCGCGGTAGCGATTGCCCGCCTGGGACCGCAGGCGGTTCTCATCAAGGGCGGGCACGCCGCGGGGCCCGCCGAAGCGGGCGATCTTGGTGACCGAGAGGCCACCGATGTTCTCTACTACGAGGGTGCTTTTCACTCCTTTCGTGCAGAGCGCATCGCCACGAACCAAACGCACGGCACGGGCTGTACCTATTCGGCGGCCATCACTGCGAACCTGGCACTCGGCCACGACCTGATCGAGGCCGTGGGTGCCGCGAAGCGCTACATCACGCGCGCCATCCGCACCAACCCCGGTCTGGGAGGGGGCCTCGGCCCGGTGAACCATCACGCGGAGATCACCTGAGGGGGGTGCCGGCATGTTCTTGATCCTGCGAGCAAGGATCACCATCATCACCACGGTTTTGCTGGGGGGGATGGTCTTCCTGCAGACCGCCTCGGCAGCGGATCCCCGCCCGCTGTTCTTCTGGACCGTACGCTCCCAGAGCGCCACGGTCCACCTCCTTGGATCGATCCATGTCGCGACCGAGGACCTGTATCCCCTCGATAGCACCATCGAGGAAGCGTTCGCGAGCTCTTCATCACTCGTAGTGGAGGTGGATCTCGACGAACAGGCGCAGGTGCGGACACAGGAGCTCGTGATGGAAAAGGGGATCTACACGGATGGCACCTCTTTGCGTGATCACCTCGCCCCGGAAACGTTCTCACTGCTCGAGAGCTATATGAACGAGCGCGAGCTGCCCGCGATGATGTTCTTCGGCATGAAGCCCTGGCTCGTGGCGCAGACGCTCGCGCTCATGGAGATCGTTCAGCTTGGGTATGACCCGTCGCTGGGAATCGATCAGCATTTTCTGCGCCAGGCCCGCGAGGCCGGCAAACGCATCGAGGAGCTCGAGTCGATCGATTCCCAGATTGACCTGCTGGCCGGCTTTTCGGATGAACTTCAGGAGCTGAACCTGATCTACGTCCTGCGCGAGAAAGAGGAGGTTCGCCTGGAGCTCGAGCAGGTAATTGAGGCCTGGAGAAACGGAGATCCGGAGACGCTCGAGCGCCTCATGAAGGAGGGTCTGAAGCAGGATGAGCGGCTTCGCCCGCT
>CBEVTG010000066.1:0-7823 GCA_965552745.1 uncultured bacterium | reverse complement strand
TCGGTCCTCTGAGTTCTGTGGAGGAAATCCAGCAAGTCGCAAGCGGGTGGTTACCGGAAATGCCGGCCGCCGCGCGTGAGGCTCCGTCTCGCACGGGTGTCGAGAACCCTCGCGCCGAACGCCCTGATCCCCAAACCCGCCCGACACGCAGTCGGCCCTGACGTTTTGCACCGTATCGGTACTGGAGTGGTTCACGCGTTGACACCCGGAAAAACCGGATGCTAGACTCGCCCGCCGTGCAAAAAATCAAAGCAGAGATTGGCATCATAGGAGGAAGCGGTCTATACGACTTTCCTGGACTGCGATCGCCTCGAGATGTGCGTGTTCGCACGCCGTTCGGCTCACCTTCGGCACCTTATCGCGTCGGCATGCTCGAGGGCCGGCGCGTGGCATTTCTCGCCCGGCACGGCATCGGACACAGGGTGCAGCCTTCGGAGATTAACTTTCGTGCCAACATCCATGGTTTTCGCCAGCTTGGCGTGAGCCGCGTGATATCGGCCAGTGCCGTGGGCAGCATGCGCGAGGAGATCGAGCCCCTGCACCTGGTGGTGCCGGATCAGCTGATCGACCGCACGGTGTCGCGATCGATGAGCTTCTTTGGGGACGGCATCGTGGCGCACGTTTCTCTGGCGGATCCATTCTGTAGTGTTCTGCGCGATACCCTGATCCAGGGCGGCCAGGAAGCGGGTGCTCGGGTGCACGCACGTGGCACCTACTTGTGTATGGAGGGGCCGCAGTTTTCGACCCGGGCCGAGTCGAATCTTTTCCGCTCCTGGGGCGTTGCGGTGATTGGGATGACAAATCTGCCCGAGGCGCGCCTGGCGCGCGAGGCCGAGCTGTGTTACTCGACGCTTGCCCTGGTGACCGATTATGACTGCTGGCGGGAAACGGAAGACGATGTCAGCGTCGATGCGGTCCTCTCGAACCTCCGGCGGAACGCCGACACTGCCGCTCGAGTCCTCAAACAGGCCATCCGGACTCTGCCAGCAGAGCGCAGCTGCGGCTGCGGCAGAGCCCTGGCCACAGCCCTCATTACGCAGCCGCCGTTTCCCGCGGCGGCGAAGCGCCGGCTCGGTCTTCTCATCGGACCTTATGACAAGTCCTCCCGTGCAGCGACGCCGGCGCGTCGGCGTCGGCCTGCCCGGACGGCGGGAGCTCGACGATGAAAATTCTCGTGGTGGGATCGATTGCTTACGATACCGTGAAGACGCCTTTTGGTGAGGCGGAGAACGTGCTTGGGGGCTCGGCATCCTATTTCTCAGTGGCCGCGTCTTTCTTCACCCCGGTGCGGCTGGTGGCGGCCGTGGGGGAAGATTTCCGTGCGGAGGATCGGGCAGTGCTCGAGCGGCGCGACATTGATCTGAGCGGCCTGCGCACCGAAAAAGGCAAGACCTTTCGCTGGAGCGGAAAGTACGGTTACAACCTCAACGAAGCTCATACCCTGGAGACGGCGCTGAATGTTTTTGAGCACTTCCAGCCCAAGCTCCCCGATTCGTACGGCGACAGCGAGCTGGTGTTTCTCGCCAACATCGATCCCGACCTGCAGAGGCAGGTGCTCGAACAGGTGAAGGACCCCAAGCTCGTCGCCCTGGACACGATGAACTTCTGGATTGACAGCAAGCTCGAATCCCTGCGCCGTACCCTTTCGGAGATTGATCTGTTGATGATCAACGATGGAGAAGCCCGCCAGCTCACGGGTGAGGCGAATCTGGTCCGGGCGGCGCAGCGGATCTTCGAGTGGGGACCCTCGACCCTCGTGGTCAAGCGCGGAGAGTACGGGGTGCTGATGTTCACGCGTGAGAGCACTTTCGCCGCGCCGGCCTACCCGCTCGAGTCGGTGCTCGATCCGACCGGTGCGGGGGACTCGTTCGCGGGGGGGTTCATGGGGTATCTCGCAAACAGCGGCAATTTCGGAGAGCCCTCTATCCGCCAGGCCATCATCATGGGCAGCGTCATGGCTTCCTTCAACGTTGAGGCGTTCAGCCTGGACCGGCTCGGCAAGCTGACCTACCGTGAAATCGAGGAGCGATACCGCGCCATCAAACGGCTGACCCACTTCGAGGACCTGTGAGCGTATCGTCGCCGTCCTGCAGGGTGCGCCGTGCTCTGGTGCTTCTGGTGCCGGCGCCGGCGGCGGCGGCCATTTTCCTGATTTCCTTCCGGTGGAGCCCCGCGGCCCTGCTGCCGTTTTTGTTGGCCGCGCCCTTGTTTCCAGTCTTTGCCGCCGCCGTGCGCAGGGGCGACGATCGCGGCGCACTGAGCTCGGCTCTGGCGTGGGCCCGGGCCCTGGTCCTGTCGGCCACCGCCGTGTCGATGCTCTGGCAGCCCGAAGCGGAGGCTGCCATTCTGCGTTCCCGCCAGTACGCCGAAGAGACCGTGGACTGGGTGCGGACGGGGGAAGGGCTGGAAGGCTCACCGGCCCTGTTCCTGCCCCACCACGGCCTGGTGTTCGTCCTGTTTTCTTTGCTGTCCGTGGCAACGGGGGGTCTCGGTGCCCTGGTGCTCGGCGCGGCCCAGCTCAACTACATGTCATACTACGTGGCGAGCCTGTGCCGACTCGGGGGAGGGGTGCCGGCCGTGCTGGTGCTCGGATGGCCTCCCTGGGCCCTGGTGCGGGTCGTCTCTTACATCGCCCTGGGCACGGCCCTGGCGCGGCCCCTCCTGGTTCGAATTCCGCCGCGCCCCGTGCCGGCGCACCCGATCTGCCGCCCGCTCCTGTGGGCGGGCCTCGGGGGGGTGCTCCTCGACGTCTTGCTCAAGACCGTCCTTGCCGCTCCCTGGCGCCGCCTGCTCCTGGTGGTTCTGGGGGGCAGTCCTTGACCCGGCACCTGCCGGAACCTAAAATTTGGACTCTGGGTAACTGTTTGCAGGATCGAAAGATCCGGAGACTCGATGGGTTCCAACCTACCCCGTGATGTGGATCTGTCAGCCCGCGGGCTGCGCATTGGCGTGGTTGCTGCGCGTTTCAACGAGGAGATTGTGAACGATCTGCTTGCCGATGCACTCGATTGCCTGGCAGAACTCGGTGCCAGCGAACCGGGACTGCGTGTCGTGCGCGTTCCCGGTGCGTTCGAGATCCCGCTCGCAGCGCGGTGGCTTGCCGAGAGCGACACCGTGGATGCCGTGGTTGCGCTGGGTGCCATTGTCAAAGGCGAGACTTCCCATCACGATATCCTGGGCCACGAGGTGACTCACGCGTTGAGCCGGGTGGCGGGGGAGACCCGCGTGCCTGTGAGCCTGGGAGTGCTCACGACCGAGACGCTGGCGCAGGCTCGAGCCCGCTCCGAACGGGGCAGTGCCGGGAACCGCGGACGCCATGCCGCGCGCGCAGCGGTCGCTATGGCCCAGCTGGCGCGACGCTTGCGGAAATAGATCATGAGCCTGCGCCGCAAGGGACGTGAGTTTGCGCTTCAGATGCTATTTCAGGTCGACATGACCGATCAGAACCCCCAGGAGGTCATGTCGCTCTTCTGGCAGAGCCGCACAGTGGGCGATGACGTGAAGCGATTTGCGGAAGATCTCTTTGAGGGAACGGTGGAGATTCGTCCGCGTCTGGACGCTCTGCTGGCGCACATCAGTTCTCACTGGCGCCTGGATCGGATGCCTGTGGTGGACCGGAACCTGCTGCGTTTGGCGCTCTATGAGATGCTTTTCCAGCCGGACACCCCGCGGGTGGTAGTGATCGACGAAGCCATCGAGATCGCCAAGCGCTTCGGCAGCGAGGATTCCGGGCCGTTCATCAACGGAGTGCTCGATCAGCTGCGGGAACACATTGTCGGTCTGGAGGATCCCGAGGTGTCGGAGCCCGCACACATGCTCGAACAGCTCGAGCATGTTCTGACAGGGGAAGCAGAGGAGCGTCGATGAGCCTCGTCGGCAAACTGGAAGATCTGCCGCTTTAAGATATTCTGCAGATCGTTAACCTCAGCCGCCGTACGGGCCTTCTGAGACTCAGGGTGGCGACGGGCCAGGTCTGGGTGGCGTTTCGTGACGGCCGCATCATTGCCGGCGGCACCCCGACGCGCAGCGGACGCATTGACGATCTGCTGGTTGAGCACCGCTTCATGGGACGCGAGCAGGCGGTGGCCGCGCTACTCGGATTCCCACCCGACGGCTCCGTGGATCCGGGAGCGTTCCTGGTTGAGAACACGGGTCTGGACGCGGCGGCCCTGCGTGCCGCGCAGAACCGCGAGCTCCAGACCACGATCGGAGAGCTCTTCGGCTTTGACAGCGGCAACTTCTCGTTCGAGCTCGTCGAGGAGACCGCACTGCTAGGAAACGCCCGACGTTCGGGACGCTGGATCCACCCCGAGGGCATCAGCCCGCAGCATCTTCTCCTCGAAGCCACGCGCCAGGTTGATGAGGCGGTGCGGGGACTGGGGGAGTCAACGGCCCCGGAACCGCCTGCGGCGCCCGCGGATCCGGTGCCCGGCCCCGGTGAAGGACCTCCCGTCATGCCGGCCCGCCGGAGGGCCAGTGTGGGCGGCCCCCAGACCCATAGCGATGCGGCGCGGGAGCCGGAGGCCGCAAAGATTCTGCTCGTGGACGACGAGGCACTTTACCGATCACGCCTTGCCGCCGAGCTGGAAAGCGAAGGGTTTCGGGTCTCCACCGCCTCTGGAGCGACCGAGGCGCTCGGTATCTGTTCGGAGTGGGCCGAAGAAGACACCAAGCCGATCGTCGTCGTGGATCTCCTGATGCCGGACACCTCGGGTGAAGGATTCCTGGGTGGGGTCGAGCTCACGCGCCTGCTGATGCAGGAAGGAACCCAGGCGCGCGTGATCGGGTTGTGCGCGGGCCGCCAGGATGAGTACCGTCAGGAAACCCAGGGGTTGCCCATCGAGGCTCTGATTTCGAAGCCGGATCTGACCGCAACGCCCCTGGGAGCGCTGCCGGCAGCGATCCGAGATCTGGCTCATACTCTGCTGTGGCAGATACGAAGCGGACCGAGACGATCCAATACGGATCCGAACGATCCTCTTGCCGGCCTCGAACCCGGCACCTCATCCGGAAGCAGCGCCCGGCGAGTGACCGATCCTGTCGGTTTCCTCCGCGGCCTCATGGGTGAATTGCGGCAGCCGGAGAATCCTTCCGAGGCATGGATCCTGGTCCTGCGTGTGGCCTCCGAGTTTCTGGAGCGAGCGGTTCTGTTCGTGCGGCGACGCCAGCGCTACGTCGCCTTCGGGGGGTTCGGCCCCACCGGCGAGGAATCGAGCGTGCAGACCAAGGTCAGCAAGCTGTCGTTCGATGCCGACGAGAACCCGCTGCTTGTGGCCACGGCCTCCGACCGCACTCTACGCATGGGCTCGCCCGAAGAGGAGCCCGGGGCGATGCCCATCGTGGAGATGCTCGGGCCGCTGCGCCCCACCCAGTACGGTCTCATGCCGCTCGTTGCCGCCGGGCAGGTGATCGCCATTCTTTACGTGGATAATGCCACGGGGCGCACCCCGCTCCCGGATCTGCGCAGCCTCGAGATTTTCTTTGCTCAGCTCGGGTTGTGCCTCGAGAACGTCGCCCTCCAGCAGCGCGTCAGCACCTCTCCCGCTGCAGGCTGAACCGCTCCGCTCCCGCCGGATCTCCTTCCAATACAGCCGCTTGTCGGTTGAAAACCCTCTATCGGGGCACTAAATAAGTCCGGGTAGACCGTCCACCACACGGGCGGGTCAGGGGTGTGTGTTTAACGATGCGGACTAAAGACACCGTGCTCAGGGACTTCTGCGCCGAGGCGGAGGAATTGCTCGACGCGTTCTGGGATGGAATCGATCGCCTGGAGGCAGATGCGAGCCGCCCCGAGGCTCGTCCGCCGAGGCTTCACACGCTTTTCCGGTATGCCCATTCCTTGAAGGGACTGGCGGGCATGAGCGATCTGAAGGGCCTCTCAGCGGCCGCCCACCAGTTGGAGGACAGTCTCGACGGCTTGCGACTCGGCGAACAGGCCTGGAACCCTGATATTTGTTCCTGGCTGCGGGAGGCGTGCCGGTCCATGCGGGCCGAGGTCCGGCGCCTCGCAGAAGGGGAAAGCCCCAACCCCGATCCACTGGCGGGAGTTCGTCCCCCCGAGGCGCCACGGACGTCAACCGGGGCAGCGCAGGTGCCTGCTGCGCAGGGTGAGCCACCGGCGCTGGGTGAGGCCTCGTTGCGTTCGGTGCTGAGCCAGTACGAAGAGAGCCGCCTCGATTTTCATCTCCGCCGACAGACTCCGCTCAGCATGGTGCGGGTCTGCTGGAGCCTCGAGGAAATGAGTTCCGCTCTTCAGGATCTGCTGGGACGGTTGGAGCCGGCGGGCGAGGTGATTGCGTCGATCCCGGAACGCACCACGGCCGCCGGCGCCGAGTTCGTAATCCTGATCGCGGGAGATCCGGAAGCCGTCCGACAGGCCAGCGGAAACGTGGGTCGGGTGCACCCGCTGATCCAGCCAGAGGCGGTCCCGCGGCCCGCCGAGGAGGATCTGGGGCATACCGTGCGGGTCGACGTCGAACGGCTCGATCCGGTCTTGAGCCGGGCCGGCGAGCTGGCGCTCGATGCCCGCCGCCTCGAACAGCTTTTACTGGGAGCACGGGGCGCAGCCAAACCGTCGATCGATCTGAAGAGCGCCAGCCGGCTGGCCGAGAGGCTGACCAACGCCATGAGCCATTTTCACAGCAGCCTGGTTGAGCTGCGCATGATCCCGATCAGCAGACTTGCATCGCGGCTGGATCGCACCGTGCGCGACTTTACCCGGCGCACCGGCAAGAAGATCGAATTCCGCTGCCTCGGTGTGGGCACCGAAGTGGACAAGCGTGTGGCGGACACGCTACTGGCACCGCTGCTGCACCTGGTTCGCAACGCGGTCGATCATGGCATCGAGTCCCCGGCGGAACGCCTGGCGGCCGGCAAGCCGGAGCACGGGACCATCACGCTCGAGGCATGGCCGCGCGGGTACAACGTGACCTTGCGCATCGTGGATGATGGACGGGGTCTCGACTCCCAAAAGCTGAGTGAGGCGGCGGTGAGGCACGGCCTGAAACCGGATAGCGACCCCCGCAATCTGAACGAGCTGATCTTCCATCCCGGTCTCTCAACCGCAGCCGAGGTCAGCGAGACTTCGGGGCGTGGTGTGGGGCTTGACGAGGTAAGAGAGCGGGTTCTGGCTCTCAAAGGTGTGCTGCGGGTCCATTCACATCCGGGACAGGGGGTTACTTTTGAGCTCGTGGTGCCGGCAACTCTGGCGGTGGTGCCGGTGTTCCTGGTGCGCACGGCCGGCGCGGTCATCGGTCTTCCACTCGATTCGGTGCTCGAGAGCCGGGTTCTAAAGGGGGATGACCTGAGTGCCCTGGAGCGAGATCGCTTCCTGCTGCGGGGGGCGGTTGCTCTCCCGGTGTTTGACCTGGGAGGCCTGCTGGGCTTCCGGACGCCCGGTGCGGGGCGTCAGTCGCGGCAACCTCTGGTGGTGGCCCGCGGGCCTGAAGGTGCCATTGGTCTCGAGGTTGACGCACTGCTCGGGCATCGCGAGGTCATGATGCGACCCCTGCCACAGCGATTCGGATCGCATCCCGCGGTGCACGGCGCCGCAGAGCTGGAGGGAGATCGCGTGGTGCTGATGCTGGACGTTGCAAGATTGGTGGGAGAAGGGGTTGTGGCATGAGTCAGCGCAGGCGAAAGATCCACAAGTCTTCGCGATCACGAGCGCGTAAAGCAGTTCACCCCGCGGCAGATTCTGAGAAAGATACGGTTGGAGCCGGACTGGAACCCGGAGGAGCCGAACCCCAGGTATTCACGGATTTACTGCCGCCTTTGGTGCGCTCCAGCAACGATGCGCCCGCTACGGGACCGTCGACTGGCCC
>CBEVTG010000065.1:0-7912 GCA_965552745.1 uncultured bacterium | reverse complement strand
ACCACATCCGCATCCTGCCGCCCCTCTAGGGGAGGATCGGGCTCGCGAGAGCGGGTGGTCATCCAATAACAGGTTTTCTCAATCGATTGTCCGGTCGACACTTGTTGCATCGAGGGTGTTTCTCCTTGCTCCAGAAATCATCCTAGGGTAAATTATAAATGGTATCATTTAACCTACTCTCCAGGAGCGTACCCTGGTTTCCGACGAGGTTTTCGCATGGCAACCGAACTCATCAAGGTCACCGAAAAAGCGCTGAAGAAGATCCACGAGATCCAGAAGGATCAGAACCAGGCCTCATCCGTGCTCCGTGTCGCGGTGCACATGCCGTCGCCGGCTGCTTTTGCCTACGACCTGAGCTTTGTCGAGACCTCGACCAAGACCGAGAACGATCAGGTCCAGGAAGTGAACGGCCTCGTCGTGTATGTCGACAAGGAGAGCCTGCCCCGGATCCAGGGAGCCACGGTCGACTTCGTCGACAACCTCACCGGCAGCGGATTCAAGATCGACAACCCGAACAAGCCGCCTCTGATGAGCGACCCTGTAGCCCAGAAGATTCAGAAAGTGCTCGAGGAGAAGATCAATCCGGGCGTAGCCAGCCACGGCGGAGTTGTGTCGCTCATTGACTTCAAGGATGGCCGGGTGTTCGTGCAGCTAGGCGGCGGCTGCCAGGGCTGCGGTATGGCCAACGTGACCCTGAAGAGCGGGATCGAGACCATGCTCAAGTCCGAGATCCCCGAGGTCAAGGAGGTCCTGGATACCACCGACCACGCCGCTGGAACCAACCCCTATTTCCAACCGGGCAAGGGCTCCCCGCCGGCCTAGCCGGAGTCGATCTCAATCTCCAGACAGCGGTGCGCCTTTCGGAGAGCGGCTTCGGCCGCTTCCGCGGTGGCCGCGCGCGCCAGAATGAAACCCAGGTACTGGTAACCTGCCGGCAGCGCCCTCACTTCCTGCCCCCTGCCGAGAGTGATATCGACCGAGGTAATACCCTCGACGGCACGGGCCTCTTCCAGGCCCTCGAGATTCCGCAGCACACCCGAGCGCGGGATCGGAATCATCATCACCCCCGCTCCACCTGGATCAAGCTCGAGATCGGATACGTTCTCACCGAGCGCCTGACGCAGAAGGACCTCCTCGAGCGAAACCCCGCCTTCAAAGCACAGGACTCCCGAGCAACGTCCGCCGATGGCGCGGGCCGCTATGTCGATGAGAAAAGCTCCCCTGGTGTTCACGCGCAGCTCGGCATGCACCGCCCCCTCCGTGAGTTTGAGGGCGCGCACCACACGTTCGAACGTATCAACCATCTGCTTCTTGGTCTCCTCCGGAGCCCGGGATGGAGTGACATACATGGTTTCTTCGAAATAGGGTCCTTCGAGCGCATCCGGTTTGTCGAACACGGCCAGAACGCTGGGGCGGCCCGCACAGATCACCCCCTCCAGTGCATACTCTTTTCCCGGCACATATTCCTCCACGAGAAGGCGCCGGGCTTCCTCACCTCCATATTTCTTCAGATTCGGATCACTCAAGAGCGCAGCGATGCGCCCATGGGCGGAGACAAACTGGTCGGCGTCATCAGCGCGGATGACACCCCGGCTGGCGGAAAGGAAGGTCGGTTTGAGCACGCAGGGAAATCGCACCTGCCGGGCCGCGGCGTGCGCATCCTCCTCCACGCCCACGAGCCGGTGGCGCGGCGTGGGAATACCGGCTTCATCGAGGGTCCAGCGCATGAGAACTTTGCTGCGGGTCGTGGAGACCGACTCCGGAGAGTTTCCCCGAAGGCCCAGCGTACCCGCGGCCTCTGCCGCAACGAGCACCGTTTCATCATCCGCTCCGATGATCGCGTCCAACGGACGTGCCTTCGCGAAGCGCTCGATGGCGCTCAGCGCTGTGGCCCTGTCCTGAAAATCGAGGGTGAGCATGAGCCCGGGAACGGCATGCTCGAACACCTGCCGGCGGTCCGATCCAACAACGAGTTCCACGTCTAGCCGGCGGGCCGCGTCCAGGAACGCGCCAACTCGATATGTAGTGGTGGGAACGAGGAGGAGAACTCGCCGCATTCAGTCGGTCGGCGAAGCGCCGCTGTCACCGCCCGGAGCACGGTAGGTGATCCGGTAGATGGCCCCCGCTTCGTCGTCGGAAACCAGCAGGGCGCCGTCCGGCATCACCAGAACATCAACCGGCCGGCCCCAGGCCGCCTGGCCCCGCAGCCAGCCTTCGGCGAACGGCTCGTATGAGACCACCCGGGCGCCGTCGAGCTCCACGAGGCTGACGCGGTAGCCGATCTTCCGGGGTCGATTCCAGGAACCGTGCTCGGCAATGAAGATCTGGTTACGGTACCGCGAAGGGAACATCTCGCCCGTGTAAAAGCGCATGCCGAGCGCCGCCACATGTGGACCGAGCCGTTGTGCCGGAGACACAAACTCGCTGCACGGCCGCTTGGAGCCGAACTTGGGATCGGCAATGTCTCCCGCATGGCAATACGGGTAGCCGAAGTGCAGTCCTGCCTGCGGCGCTCTGTTCAGCTCATCCGGCGGACTGTCATCACCCAGCCAATCCCGGCCGTTGTCCGTGAACCACAGCACCCCGTCTCCCGGATGCCAGTCGAAACCGACGGTGTTCCGGATGCCGTGGGCGAAGATCTGCAGATCACTGCCATCGGGCTTCATGCGATGGATCGCTGCATAGCGCCCGTCCTCTCGTTCACAAATGTTGCACGGCGACCCGACCGGAACGTAGAGATGGCCGTCGGGGCCGAAGCGGATGAATTTCCAGCCATGGTGGCCGTCGCGTGGAAAGGTATCGTTGACGACGGCCGGCCGGGGCGGATCGCCGAGCCTGTCCTCGATACTGTCGTAGCGCAGGATGCGGGAACGCTCGGCAACGTAAAGCGCTCCGTTACGCACCGCAACCCCGTTGGGTTCGGTCAGGCCCTCTAGAATAACCCGCACCCGTTCAGCGCGCCCGTCACCGTCCCGATCTTCGACGGCGTAGACGACTCCTGTTTCCATCGTGCCGACAAACAGCGTGCCTCCTGCTCCAAGCGCCATTGAGCGGGCTTCCGGAACATCGCTCGTGTACATCTGGATGGTGAAGTTGTCGGGCAGGCGGATCGACCCGAGGGGAAGCTCCTGTCCGAAAACCAGCAGACACAGGCTGAGCGTGGCCGCGGCGAGCGCCGTCCGGCACGCCCCGGTTCGCCAGTTCGAGGCTCTGTACACCATGGTGTGGTTCAGGTGTTTCGATCTTGTGGGGGTCGGCGGCACGTGCACCCGTCCTGCAAATATCCCCGGCCGCGCTCAGGAGGCGGCTTCAGCGTCCCCTTCGCGGTGCAGGGCCGCGCTGGCGGAGTCCTGATCCGTCCCCTGCTCCAGGGGCGTCATGGTCAGTCCTGTAAAGCCATAGAAAATCGACATCAGCGGGTTGAACAGGTTCAGAAAGGCGAACGGCAAGTAGGCAGCCGCGCTCACACCGAGCGTCGCCCCCATGAAGGCGCCGCAGGTGTTCCACGGGATGAGGGGTGAGGTCAGGGTTCCCGCGTCTTCGAGGATACGCGACAGGTTCTTCGGATGAAGTCCGCGTTCCATGAACGCTTCCCGGTACATACGTCCCGGAATCACGATCGACATGTACTGGTCGGAGGCCACGATGTTGGTGCCGATACAGGTGGCAACCGTGGCGGTCACGAGCGAGCCGGTGCCTCGCGCCAGGCGCAGAATGGAACCTGCGAGGGTAGCGAGCATGCCGCTGCTCTCCATCACGCCGCCAAAAGCGAGAGCGCAGAAGATCAGGGCGACGGTGCCCATCATGCTGCTCATCCCACCGCGCGTGAGAAGGCTGTCCACGGCCTCCACTCCCGTCTGTGATACGAAGCCGCTGTATGAGGCATTGAAGACGGCCGGAACCGTTACGCCAGGCTGCGCAAAACGTGCCACCACGCCCCCGATGATGGCCCCGATGAACAGGGCCGGCAGGGCGGGCACACGCCTGAGCACCATGACGATGACAGCTCCCGGGACCAGCAACAACCAGACAGTGATGTTGAAGTTAGCCTCCAGCGTCTCGAGCATGGTGCTGACGGTTGAGAGGTCAAGAGTGTTTTCGCGGTACTGCCAGCCGAGCACGGTATACAGGATGAGGGCAAGCACGTAGCTCGGACCGGTGGTAAAAATCATGTGGCGGATGTGGGTGAAGATCTCGCTGCCAGCAACGGCCGGAGAGAGGTTGGTGGTGTCCGAGAGCGGCGACATCTTGTCGCCGAAGTAAGCCCCGGAGATGACAGCTCCCGCCGTCATGGCTGAACTCACGCCCAGCGCGTCCCCGATGCCGATCAGCGCCAGCCCGACCGTGGCCGCGGTCGACCAGGAGGATCCCGTGGCCAAGGAAATAATCGAGCAGATGATACAGGCCAGGACCAGAAACCAGCCCGGGTTGAGCAGCTTGAGACCATAGTAGACCATGGCAGGAACAATTCCGGCCTGGATCCAGGTGCCGATCAGGGTACCGATGACCATGAGCACGAGGCAGGCCTGCAGCGCAATGAAGATGCCGTTCAGGATCCCCTTCTCGAGCTGCTTCCAGGGATGTCCCAGGCCGAGCGCCACGAGCGCGGCGAATCCGGTGGCCAGCAACAGAGGGATCTGCACCGGCCCCTCCGCCCACCGAACAGTGTAGAGAAGCCCCAGGATCAGGAAAATGATCGGGGTCAGTGAGACGAGTATCCCCGGGCGCTTCGTGGAATGTGGGTCGGCGGTCACTTGAAGATGTGCATTGTAATCGTTCCGGCGTCCCTGGCAAAGCCGGCTCGACGGCAGCGCAAGCCTGCTCCTGAGCTTCCTGCCGTCAGGTGCGGATCTGGCCGCTGCCCTGGACGAAGAACTTCGTGGTGGTGAGTTCCTCGAGGCCCATGGGTCCGAAGGCGTGCAGCTTGCTGGTGCTGATGCCGATTTCGGCTCCGAGACCGAGCTCTCCACCATCGCTGAACCGGGTCGAGGCATTGACCAGCACCACGGAAGAATCAACCTCCCGCAAGAAGCGCTCAGCGCGCACCGGATCTCTCGTGACGATCGCCTCCGTGTGCTTCGAGCCATAACGGGAGATATGCGCTATGGCCTCTTCGAGGCCATCCACGACCCGCACCGCAAGAATTTTCTGGAGATATTCGGCGCTCCAGTCCTCCTCGCTTGCCTCCTTCATGGCGCCGTGATGCTTGCGGGTCTCTTCACATCCTCGCAGCTCGACCCCTTCCTCCTCCAGGCGCCGGAGCATGTTCGGCAGGAACTGTGTGGCGACGGCCCGGTCGACGAGCAAGGTCTCCATGGCGTTGCACACGCCCGGACGCTGTACCTTGGCGTTCACGCAGATCGCTTCGGCCATCTCCAGGTCGGCTGACGCATCGACGTAAACGTGGCACACTCCCTTGTAGTGCTGGATGACCGGCACGCGAGCCTTTTCGGTCACGGCGCGCACCAGACCCTCTCCCCCACGCGGAATCACCAGATCGATCAGGCCGTGGAGCCCGACGAGAATATCTACCGCCTCGTGTTCTGTGCGCTCGAGCACCTGGACCGCATCGGCCGGGAGCCCCGCCTTGCGCAGCGCTTCCCGCAAACAGCCGGCGATGGCCCGGTTCGACTCGTGGGCCTCAGAGCCCCCTCGCAGCAAAACGACATTTCCGGACTTCAGACAGAGGCCGGCCGCGTCCGCGGTGACGTTGGGACGGGATTCGTAAATGATGCCGATGACACCGAGAGGGATACGCATGCGCCCGATCTTCAGGCCGTTGGGACGGCGCCATTCGCGCGTCACTTGCCCGACCGGATCGGGAAGGACCGCAACCTCGCGCAGAGCCGTGGCCATGGCGGCCACGCGTTTCTCGTCCAGGCGCAGGCGGTCGCGCGACGCCTCGCTCAGCGAGGTTCCATGCCGATCCAGATCCTTACGATTGGCGGCCATCAGCAATGGACCTTCCGATTCCAGCCGGCGCGCCATCTCCTCCAGCGCCCGGTTCTTGCGCGCCGTATCAACTCTGGCCACGACCTCGGCGGCCATCCTGGCACGCACCGCCTGCTCGCGAACCGATTTCTCGAGACCGGATCGAACAGGCCGGCCGAACGAAGATCCACCCGCTTCCCCTGCGGCGCGCAGTCGCCTGCCCGGCTCACGGTTGCTCACGCCGAGGACTCCAGTACGCCAAGCACGACGAGATCGTCACGATGGATAACCTCGTCGCCACTGTGATAACCCAACACCTTCACGATCTCTCCGCTGCGGTGCCCTTTAATACGTTGAAGCTCGGCCGAGGAATAAGAGACCATGCCGCGCGCGAATTCCCTGCCATCCTCGAGCGTTATGACCACACAATCACCAACCCCGAACTTCCCTTGCACAGCGCTCACGCCGGACGCCAGGAGGCTCTTTCCGCCCCTCGTGATCGCTTTCCCGGCTCCTGCGTCAACCCGGATGCTTCCGGCCGGCTTGAGCGTGTAGGCAATCCAGTGCTTGCGGCTTCCCAGCCCCCGTTCACGCGGCTGCACCAGCGTGCCGACGGCGTCGCCTCGGAGGATGCGCGCCAGGGCACCCCGCCGCCGGCCGCTGGCAATGATGGTGGGAATTCCATACGCGGCCGCCTGCCGGGCAGCCTCCAGCTTGCTGCGCATGCCGCCCACGCCGGAGCCGCTCGGTCCGCCCGCTTCGGCGACGCCGCCCTCGGCGGACAGCCGGTCGATCAGTCGCGCCCGGCGGTGGTGCCTTGGATCGCGATCGTACAACCCCTCCGTATCGGTCAGGATAACGAGCAGGTCAGCCTCCGCCAAGTTCGTAACCAGCGCCGACAGCAGGTCGTTGTCTCCAAACTGAATCTCGTCCACGGCAACGGAATCGTTCTCGTTGATGATCGGAATGGCACCCAGGCGCAACAGCTCGAACAGCGTATGGCGAGCGTTGAGGTAGCGCCGCCGGTCCGCAAGGTCTTCGCGCGTAAGCAGGATCTGGCCGACCTTCTGGCCCCGGCGCATGAAGGCTTTCTCGTACATCCAGATCAGGTGCGTCTGGCCAACCGCGGCTGCCGCCTGCTTGCCGGCCAGCCCGGCCGGACGCCTCGAGCGCCCCAGGCGATGGCTGCCCGCGGCGATGGCGCCCGATGACACCAGCACGATCTCGCAACCGCCGCACTTCAGATTGCACAACTCGCGCGCCAGTTGTCCGATCACGCGGGGCGCCAGCTGCACGCCTCCACGCGTCAGCACACCGCTGCCGACCTTCACCACCAGCCGGCGCACGCCGGCGAGCAGACCGGCTCGCGGTCCGGCCACTTTCGTTGCTTTGACTTTCTGCATTTCCCCGAAACTTTAATTTTAACAGATATTTAAGAGTCCTCGATAGATCCTTGACCCCCCGCACAGGTTGCCCTACGCTGGGCGCCATGCCGGCCTGCCAGAAGCGGCTCCATGAAGGTACCGGGAAATTCCTTAAGGGGCCTATCTCATATGCAGCGATCCTTCTTGTGACGGCCTGCTCCATTGACCCAGCCGCTGCGGCCAGTGACCAGTCCTCCCAGCAATCAAGTATCTTGCGCTTGACCGACGAGGTGCTCTCTCAGGTGAGCGCGCTTCGCGGCCTCGCGGTGCAGGAGTCGGTCGGTCGGGAGCTGCACAGCGAGGCGTCGCTGCGTTCCTATATCGCCGAGCGGCTCAGGGAGGAATATCCGGGCGACATGCTCGAGCGCGAGCAACGCCTTCTGGCCGTGCTGGGACTATTGCCGGTCGGGTTCGACCTGGCCTCAGCGGTGGAACGTCTGTACACATCCCAGACCGCGGGCTATTACGACCCACGAAAGAAGGTTCTGTACCTCTCCGAGAGCCTGCCGGCCTCCTCCCAGATGCCGACGATGGCGCAGGAGCTGACCCACGCACTC
>CBEVTG010000064.1:0-7949 GCA_965552745.1 uncultured bacterium | reverse complement strand
AGCTGTAGCGCAGCCCGGTACTCGATCACCGCGCCTGCGTTGTCCCCCAGGTCGCTGTAAGCGATTCCCAGGTTGTAATGGGTGTCCGCATCATCCGGGTTCACCTTGAGGGCGGAACGGTACGCCTCGATCTCGTCTTCGAGCCGTCCCAATCGGCCATAAACGACACCCAGGTTGTGCAGGGACCGTGCGTCTCCCGGGTTGGCGTCAATCGCCGCCAGGTAAGAGTCGATTGCCCCCTCGAGATCTCCCCGCTCTTTGCGGGCGATCGCCAGGTTATAGTGGGCTTCGGCAAATTCGGGGCGCGCCTTGATGGCGGCCTGGTAGGCGCCGAGTTCTTCATCCGATCGTCCTGCACGCCCGTAGGCCACCGCCAGGTTATAGAACGCATCTGCATACTCAGGGGATATCTCCACGGCACGCTGGTAATGGAAGATCTCTTGCTCGATCTTCCCCATCCGGCCGTAGACCACGCCCAGGTTATAGTGCGCCTCCGGGCTATCCGGGCGAAGTTCTGAGTAGCGCTGGTACGCGTCGATCTCATCTTCGTAGCGCCCCATCAGGTCGTACACGACCCCGAGGTTAAAATACAAATCGGCGTAATCCGGAGCGTGGAGCAGGGCTTCCCGGTAGGCGGTGACCGTCTTCTCCAGGTTGCCGAGTCGCAGGTGGGCCAGGCCAAGGAAATAGTGCAGTTCAGGATCGCGGGTGTCATGGGTCAGACCCTGCTGGTAGGTTTTGATCGCGTCTTTCAGCTGCCCGGTCTCCACAAAACAGACTCCAAGGTACTTGTAGGCTTCCGCAAGATCAGGCGAGATGGACAGAGCGCGCCGGAAACCGCGAATGGCAGGTTCGAAGTCGGCGTTGAAGAAGTGAGCCAGGGCTCTTTGCAAATGAGGCTGTGCCGATTCCTCCTGGGCAGGAGGAGCCAGGGGCTCGAAGGCCCGCGGGCGCGAGAGCGCAGCGGCACTCGGTGGAGTTGCTAGAGCGGATATCAATAAAATAATAAGTAAATATTGTAATTTCATAATTTATATAGTTAATCTGTTGATAATCTATACATTCGAACCCCAAAGTCAACAGTTTGGTTCGGAGCCGATCCAGAAAATATCCAGATAAGATCATTTTTTTCATAGAGATACACTCCGGGGGAATTCTTGACTTCGAGCCTGGGCGGGACAACATTGGTTGAAGAACGGCCTGCGTGCCGGAGTGAGGCTTGGCTGTGTCTGTGCGGAAGCTGCTGTCGAGAGCCGCAGGAGTCAGACAGGTTCCGCCGGGAGATTACTGATGAGCCGAAAGAAGCTCCCTCGATCTTCGGAAACGTACCTTTCCCTCAGACCGGATGCCCGGTATGTGCGCGGTCCGGTACGGTCTGCACTGTACGATCTGAAATCGAAGCGCATCTGGCCGCTCGATGCCTGGATGACGCGCCTCATCGGCAACGCCCTGGACGGACAGCCGCTCGTGCAGGTCGTGCGGAATCTTGGAGTGGGCTCCAGCCGCTCGCGCCGGTTCGTCACTCGGGCCCTCTCCGAACACCCCCTGCTGGTGCTTTCCGAGCAGCCGCAGGAGAGCGAGCCGCCGCGGCCGGCTTCCATCGTGAAGCTTCCCATCCTTCAGGATGCCCTGGTTGCCGTCCAACCTCCGTCCCGGAAGGATCTCGATTTCCTGTGGCTCGAGCTGACGGAGCGGTGCAATCTGCGGTGCGTGCATTGCTACGCGGGGTCGGGACCGGGTCTTGAAGACGGTCCCATGCGCGCCAGCGAACACCTGAGGATCCTGCGGGAGGCCTCCAGGGCAGGCTGCCGCAAGGTGCAGTTCACCGGCGGTGAGGCTCTGCTCGATCCCGATCTGCCGGGGCTGATCGACGAAGCCCGCGCGCTGGGTTACCGGTGGATCGAGGTTTACTCGAACGCGACGCTCCTCAACGAGAGCCGCGTGAGCTTTCTGCAGGAGCGAGGCGTGCACGTCGCCGTCTCGTTCTACTCCCATTGCGAGAAGACCCACGAGGCCATCACCCAGGTGCCGGGATCGTTTTGCCGGACCGTGGAGGCGATCCGCTCTTTGATCTCTGCCGGCGTGTCGGTCCGCGCCGGGATCATTCGTATGCGGGTGAACCAGGAAGATGTCGAGCCGGCCAAAGATCTGCTGGCGTCGCTCGGTGTGGATCGCGCCACGATCGGTGTGGATGAGGTGAGGCCCACCGGGCGAGGCTGTGGTGATTCGCTGGTGCCGGCGGGAGGACAGACGCGTATGACCTCGCCCCCCGGCGGAGAGTCGATGCAGCCCGGGGCGAACGGTAGCATGGGGTGCCAGACCTGCTGGAGCGGCAAGATAGCGGTCGCTCCCACCGGGGACGTCTTTCCGTGCATATTTTCCAGAGAGCTCGGAGTCGGCAACGTGCTGCGCCGTCCGCTGCAGGAGGTTCTCGAGGCCGCATCGCTCCAGGATCTCTGGTCAATCGACAAGGCGCAGATTCCCGTCTGCCGGGACTGCGAGTTCCGTTATGGTTGTTTCGATTGCCGGGCGCTGGCCTTTAAGCAGACGGGCCAGCTACGTTCCAAGCCGCCCTCCTGTGCCTACGATCCGTACACGGGGACCTGGGAGGGAACATCGGAGCCAGACGCCTCTCCAGCGGTTGTCGACGGATGCATTCCGGTGCGCGGCGAGAGCCTGAGCTGGATCCGCTGCGGAGAGCTCGGTCTGCTCTACTCGCGCGCGCGCTCAGCGCTCCTGGCCGTGAACCGTGTCGCGGCCGAGATCGTGGGGCAGTGCGATGGCCGGCGCAGTCTGGACAGGATCGCCCTCAACCTGGCCCGCCGGTACCGGGCACCCGAGCCGGACGTGCGCCGGGACGTGCGGCAGTTGCTGGCAGAGCTGGCCGGGCTGGGATTGATGGAGCTTCGCTCCGCGTGAGAGCGGTCGAGCACACTGTGTACCTGGCGGGGGAGCCATTCGGCGTGCGATGCACATGCGCAGTATTCGAGGACGAGTTCCGCCGCATTCTGAAACCCTTCCCCATCCGGAAGGGCGCGGCTCCGGGTCACCAGCACTACGAAGTCGAGCGCGAGAAAGGATTCGTGGTACGAAAGGGCCGTTGTCGCCTCTTTCGTTGCCGTGACCTGGATGATGCCCTGGAGTACCTGGAGGCAAACATCTATGGCCAGCTCGTCCGGCTCCTCGACGGGCCGGCACTGTTCCACGCCGCAGCCGCGGTTGTTTCCGATACGCTCATCCTGCTGCCGGCCCCCCCGCGCAGCGGCAAGACGACGCTGGTGGCGGGACTCGTCAAGCAGGGCGCTCTCTACGTCACCGACGAAATGCTCATTGTGAGCCCCGACTCACTTCAAGTGCAGGAGTTTCCAAAACCCCTCAACCTGAAGTTCGGATCCATTCCGTTCTTTCCCGAACCGGGTCCGGAGCTTGAGCCCGCCCGCCGGGGCCCGTTGGCGTCGCCGCAGCAGCGCATTCACCACATGATCGTGCAGCCGGCCTTTCGCCAGATCGGCCCCGTGGGGCCCTGCCGCACGGCTCTATTGTTCCCCGCCTACCGCGAGGGCGCAAAGCCCCGGTTGCAATCGGTCGAGCGTGTGGAGGCCGTGCGCCGGCTGGCAGGCGCCTCCTACAACCACTACCGGTTCGATCCGGCTGATTTTCTCTCGATGGCCGAACGCCTCACGCGCGGAGCGCTGTGCGCTGAGCTCGAGTACGGATCGCTCGAGGACGCGCTACAGCTCATCGATCAGAACGTCGCGAAGTTGAGACCGCGTTCCGCCTGCGTCCCCGCCTGATACCGGGCCGTCCAGCCCGCAAGTGCAGGGAAGCGATTCCTTCTGGCGGCTGTACCCGTCAGCGCCTCCCCCCCGAGACTCGGTTAGAATAGAAGGCATGTTCAGGAGCCAAAGCTTCGGTCGGGCCTGGATCGCTCTGGCCTGGGGAATGCTTGCGGCCGGCGTGTTTCCGGTGGTGTTTGCCGGCACAGAGGGTGGCTACGATGACGCCGAGCTCGAGCGCAGGGCACGCTCCCGCCTGGAGCGGCGCGTTCAGCTGCACGGCCTGCCGATCGAGGTCAGCGTACGATCGGGCGTGGGGCTTCTGGAGGGAAGCGTCGACTCGCTGGAGCAGGCCGAGATGGCGCGCCGCGCCGTTGCCGGAGTTCGCGGCCTCGTCGATCTGCAGAGTGCGCTCGGGGTTCCCGCAGGGATGGCTATCGATACGGAGCTGCGGCGGCAGATGGAGAGAGAACTACGGCGTTTCCCGGTGCTGGAGCAGCTCGAGCTGCGAATTGATGTAACGAAGGGCACGGCAATCATCGAGGGCGAGGTCCGTTCAGCGGGACAGCGCCGGCTGGTGCTGGAAGCGGCCCGGCGTACCGAGGGTGTACGGGGCGTGGACCTGAGGCTGCGGGTGCGCGGGGGGCAAGACGCGAGCGACGGCCTGGTGGAGGATCAGATTCGAAGCCTGCTGCGAGATCACTCGAGGTTCCCGATCCAGGGCCGGGTGTCGGCCCGGGTGCGGGGTCGGATCGCCATCCTGGAAGGGGAGGTGCAGCGGGTCATCGATCGGCTGGATGCCGAGGAAATCGTATGGTACGTGGGTGGCGTTCTGGGCGTGCAGAACCTGATCACGGTGGTGCCACGGTCGCACCTTCGACCGGCCCACGCGCCCCGGGGTGATGAAACGGAGGGAACGGTGAAACCTGTCCGAAGCGATCCGGAGACGCCTGATGATGAGGTGGAAGAGTAGGAGGACACGGATGAAGAGGTACGGAACGATCGGATTGAAGCTGGCCCTCGTTGCCGGTGCGCTCGCGCTGGTTGCGCCCGGCGGCCGCGCGGCAGAAAGCCAGACCCAGCAGGCGGCTCAGTCGGCTCCCACCCACAGTGCCGCGGATGCTGCCCTGCGCGGGAAAGTGATCCGGCTGTTGTCCAGCGATCCGGAGGTGCGCATGCTGGCGCTCGCGGTCGAGGTGCAGAACGGTATCGTGGTGGTGAGGGGACGGGCTCCGAACCTGAAGAGGCGCGATGACGCGCTACTCGTGGCTGGTAGGGTGCGCGGTCTCCTCGGCCTCGAGCAGGAAATTGACATCCCGCCCTTTGAGGGAGGGGATGGCCGTCTTGCTGAACAAGTTGCCGGGGAAGTGAACAAAGCTTTGCGCTCGGTGCGCGTGGACGTGACGGTTGTGGACGGGGTGGCTACCCTTGCCGGGCGTGTGCGGAATTCGAGCGAGCGCGCCCGGGCCCGCAACACGGCGCTTCAGATCGAGGGATTGCAGGGACTGGACAATCAGCTCATGGCGATGACTGACGCCAATCTTGACGATACGCGCATGCGCGTGCGCCTGATCGAACTAATTGAGAACCGACGCCAGTACCCGATTGAGGGAGATATCCTGGTCAGAGTAGAGAACGGGGTAGTGACGCTGTCGGGGCAAGTGCCGCGGGTTTTCGATCGGCTGGTAGCTGAGAAAGTGGTCGGCATCGTCAGCGGTGTGCGCGGCCTGAACAACAACATCGAGGTCGTGCCGGCGGCGGGCGGCCACGTCATACAAAGCGTTCCTCTGCAGCCCTGAACGTGAATCTCCTGGGGATGGCGCTCGCCTCCGCCGTAGCCACTGCGGCGGTGTGCCTGTGGCGTCCGCTGGCGGTCGTGGACTGGTTCGTGCGCGGCAGGCTGCGTCTCGCCGGACTGCACTCCCACCGGGAGAGCGTTTCGAATCTGAGCCTGCACTGGTTGGAAAGACCCGGCAGCGATCCTCCCGTACTGTTGCTTCACGGTCTGGGCGCTGACGCCGAGCGCTGGTTTCCGATCCTCCCTGGATTGCTGAGCGGACGGCGCCTGCTCGTTCCGAGCCTGCCGGCCCACGGGCGCTCGGGAAATCCGCGAGCCCCCTTCGGGGTCGTGGACGTTGCACGCTGGCTGGAAGAGTGGCTGGTGAAACAGGTCGGTTCGTCATCGAGCGTCGACATCGTCGGCTTCTCGCTTGGCGGCTGGGTGGCAGCGCGGATGGTGTTGAGCGAACCCGAACGCTTCAGGCGGTTGGTGCTTCTGTCGAGCGCTGGCCTCAGCTTCGATCCCCCTCCACCGCGGGCCTGGCTGATGCCGGATTGCCTCCAGGACGTTCGGGATCTGGTCAACGCCCTCACCCATCGTCCCCTGCGCCTTCCACGCTTCATTCTCCGGGATCTTTTTCGCCGCACCCGGCGCGAACGACGCTGGCTCGTCGAATCGTTTTTGAAAGGAGAGGGAATCCTGGACGGCGAGCTCACCAGTGTCAAGACCCCAACGCTGGTGATCTGGGGCGCGCAGGATCGCCTGATTCCTCCGCACGTCAGCCGCGCCCTGGCGGCAAGAATTCCCGGCGCTCGAGGCCGGGAGCTCAGCCCCTGCGGCCACCTGCCGTACTGGGAGCGCCGCCGGGAGGTGACGGCCTTGCTGGAGGGATTCCTGTCGTGAAGCTCGTATGCCCCTGGATGTGCACCGCAGCGGGCTTGGGGCTCGTAGCTGGCTTTGCGCGACTGCCTGAATCGGGGCTACGGTTTCTCGATTCCTGGTGCTATGCGCGGGTTTCGGTGGAGATGCTGCTCAGCGGTGACTGGGTGGTGCCCTCCTGGCAGGGGGAGGCTTTCCTCGAGAAACCGCCTCTGCTGTTCTGGTTGACAGCGCTGATCTACCGGATTGCCGGTGTCTCGGAGTTTGGCGCCGGTGTCCTGGCAGGAGCCTCAGTGCTCGGGTGTGTGCTGATCGTCTACCTGCTCGGTGCGCGTGCCGCGGGACGCCCCGCAGGTCTCATGGGTGCTGTCCTGCTCTGCCTCCTGCCGATGTTCATCAAGTGGGGAAGGACCTACACGACCGATCCCCTGTTTACTCTATTGTGTGTGGCCGCGCTGGCGAGCGCCTGGTACGCAAACCAAAAGCCGCGCATCTGGCTCGCGGCGGGTGTGCTGGCGGCGCTCGCCGTCCTGACGCGAGGCGCGGCGACCCTGCCTCTGCTGATGGCGTTAGCAGCCCTCATCTACCTTCAGGGGCAGGGGGCGCGGGAACCTCGCAGACGGTGGATCTGGGGTGGAGCGGCAATGCTGCTCTTTGTGGCGATCGCCGTTCCATGGCACTGGCTGGTGTATGAGCGAACCGGTGATCTGTTCCTGAACACCTATGTGGGCACGCACACCCTCCAGCGCCTGCAGTCAAACCTGATCGATTCAGAGCGAGCGGACGATCCAGCCTACTACCTGAAACATCTGGTCCGCACCGGCTGGCCGGGTCTGCCATTCATTCTGTGGGGGCTGGTTCGGTTGAAGCGGGCCTGGCGGCCGTGCTCCGATCCGGTGGGGCTTCTGGATCGAACGCTTGTGGTCTACCTGGTATGCCAGGTGGCCATGCTTGCCGTGGTCGCGTCACGCTCGCCGCGCTACCTTCTTCCTCTATATCCGGCCCTCGCCTTGCTGGGGGCGCGCGGCCTGGTTCACGGCATGGATGACCGTGCGTTGGGAAGACTGCGCCGCTGGTGCACGACGGGGCTCGTTCTCGCTGTCGGGGTCATTGCACTCTGGCCCTGGACGATAGGAACACCGCGCGGTCGGTCCTTTCGTTCTCTGGCCGTGACTGTGGAGCCTATGGGAGCGGACACCGTTCTGGAGGTGGATCCGGCCCTGAGAGATCCGTGGTTCGACCGTGCCTACTGGTTTTATCTGGGCCGCTCGCCCGGACCGCCTGCAGGAACGGGCGTCAGCACGGCTCTCCCTGAGAGAAGATTGCGCGTCGTGCCTCTCGAACGAGCTTCAGCGTGCGAACCGCCAATCTGCAGGGTCCTGAAGCGGGCCGCGCCCATGGCGCTCACCGCCGTCGACCTCACTTCCAGCCGCGCTCATTGACACACGCCCCGCCACTGAGCGCGGCGCGTCACGCGCTCCCAGTTGCCTTCAACCCGAAAGTTGAACGAGGCG
>CBEVTG010000063.1:0-8017 GCA_965552745.1 uncultured bacterium | reverse complement strand
CGGCGACCACTACCGTACCCGGCTGACCCACACGCTGGAAGTGGCTCAAATCGCGCGGACCCTGGCCCGCGCCTTGAAGCTAAACGAGTCGCTCACCGAAGCGATTACGCTGGCCCACGATCTCGGGCACACCCCATTCGGTCACGCGGGAGAGGAAGTCCTCGATCGCCTCGTGCCCGGCAGGTTCATCCATTACGAACAGAGTCTGAGAGTCGTCGACCACCTGGAAAATGACGGCCACGGCCTCAACCTCAGCCACGAGGTGCGCGACGGCATCATCAAGCACTCCAAGGGGGAATCGGGAGCCATCGTGCACCGCACCGCCAAGGAGCGGGGCATGACCCTGGAGGCTGATCTGGTGCGCATCTCGGACATCATCGCCTACGTCACCCACGACATCGACGATGCCCAGCGAGCCGGTATCCTGAGCAAATCCGACCTGCCGCGGGATCTCACCAGCATCCTGGGCACCTCATCTTCGGAACGCATCGACCGTATGGTCAAGAACGTCATTCAATCGAGTTTGAAGACCGATCTGGAATACGTCACCCTCAGCGATGATGTTCATGAAGCCCTGGGTAATCTCCGCGCCTTCCTCTTTGAACGCGTCTATCTGAATTCCGCTTCCAAGGCAGAGTTCAAGAAAGCCGAGAAGATCCTCACGGATCTGTATGGCGCCATCAAGGAGAACCCCGAAAAGTTCCTGAAATCAGATACGTCAAGCGAGGATACGATGGAGCGACGGATTATTGATTTCGTAGCGGGCATGACTGATCGCTATGCCATCGCGCTCTACGAATCACTGTTCATCCCCCGGCCCTGGGTTGACCTGCGCTGAGGCCCTTCAGGAAGGGGATGGACTGGGGGGTGGGGGACTCAGACTTCGCTGAAGCAGTAGCGCCGCAGCGGCTCAATGCGCTTTTGGTAATCCTCGGGGTAGAGGAGCCACGTGGCTGCAGCGACACTGGAGAGCACGGAGTTGCCGTCCTGCGGAGTGAAGCTGAAGCCGATGATTTCCGTGCCCTCATGAACGTGAACCGTCGGGGCAACCACAACGGTCTGGCTGAAAATCCGGCCGTAGAAGCCATGGTCCCGACCGAACGAAAAGACCAGGTTCGTAGAAGTCTTTTCAGTCATCGACACATGTCGGTTCGCAGCCAGCGACTTGAGGACATCCTCCCGGGTCGTGGGCTTTCGTACCCGGATGTTGAACCAGACGGCGTGCATGTATTGTGAATTCGTCTTGAGCGCCGAAGAGAACAGGTTCAGCTTGAGCCCCAGCGTCCGAAACAGATGATGGGCATCGCGCGCGTGATGGGTCCCGAAGCGCTCGTCGTTATGGGCGCCCACCTTCGGCGAAGGAATGAAATCACCATCCTGGCTGATGTCGTTGGCACGACGGATGCAGACGAAACGTCCCGCTTCGAGATTGTCGGGGCCACCAATATCCAGCGCCAAAGCATGCAGCAGGACCGCAAGGTTGTGCGTGTTACAGGACACGACCTGCAAAAACCTGTCCTCACCGTGCTTCAGGGCCTGATCATTGATGCCCAGGGCGTACATCTTCCCGAAGCCGAATTCGCTTCCCTGGGCGATGAAGCCGGCGGTGTTGGAAGTATAGTTCTCGTAGAATCGGGCCTTGTTCCTGTGCCCCACCCCGGAGGGAGTGCAATCGATCACGACGCTCGCGCGCTCGAGCGCCTCACTCGTCTCGTAGGTGGGCTCGATTCCGATGGCCTTGAATCCCTCCCGGCGGTCGTCGTCCACGACAAGCCTGGCGCCGCGTCGAATGAGGTCCACGACCTTGGACCGATCGTTGGTGAGGGGAGTTCTTTTGTGGAATGTGACCTCGCCAAAACCCAGCCTCTCGCGCACGTCGGTGAGGAGGCCGATGAGGGGTTCACCGATCGTGCCGGTGCCCACGACATGAATTGCGTTTTTCCCAGACATGAAAGGATGTTGCCTTGGCGCGGAGCCCTAACTATACCGTCACGGTGTCCGGGGGGTCAAACGGAATCCCACTTGACAGTGGGTCAGGATATCTCTAAGCTTTCTCTTAACTATCTTATTTTACAATAATTAGAGCCTATAAAACCTCCTCATGCCCCTGCCGAGCATCCGTCTCCGACTGCCGCCCGAGACTCGTCCCACGCTGCCCGTATCAGCTCTGTTGGGGGAGGGTGCGGCCGAGCTCGCGCTCAAGGTTTTGGCCGGTTCCAGAGGCACCTCGCGCAGGATCACTAAATATCGCATCCAGAAACCGGGGCTGTCCCTCACCGGCCTCCTGGAAGCTCTTTATCCGGGCCGTATCCAACTTCTGGGGCGCACGGAGATTTCCTTTCTGAAGCGGGAGAAGCCCGCCGAGCGTACGAAGATCATCAAAGCCCTTTGCAGAAAGGGGGTTCCCTGCCTCGTCCTTACGAAGAGGTTGAAGCCCCCTCGCGAGTTGCTCGAAGTCGCCGAGGCACGAAGAATTCCTCTGCTGCAGACCCCGCGCCAGAGCAGCACGGCGATTGCCGACCTCGAGGGTTTTCTGGAGGAACGTCTGGCCCCCCATCTGAGCCTGCACGGAGTCCTGATCGATATCTACGGCGTCGGGGTGTTGCTTTTGGGCGACTCCGGGGTAGGCAAGAGCGAGTGCGCTCTGGATCTCATCGTGAGGGGCCACCGCCTGATCTCGGACGACATCGTGGTGATCAAGCGCAAGGGAGGGTCCCTGAGCGGCAGCAGCCCGGAACTCACGCGCTATCATATGGAGTTGCGAGGACTCGGCATCATTAACATAAAGGACCTGTTCGGCGTTTCGGCGGTACGCTACACAAAGGACATTGACGTGGCCATCCGGCTCGAGCCGTGGAAAGCCTCACGCGCTTACGACCGTCTGGGAATCGACGACCGCACGGTCCGCATGCTGGGCCTGACCCTTCCCTTCATCACCCTGCCGGTGGCCCTGGGACGAAATCTCTCGGTGCTCATCGAGGTGGCTGCCAGGAACACGCTTCTGCGGCGCAAAGGGTACGCGCCCGCCCGCGAGCTGACGGAGCGTCTCCGCCGCCAGCTCTCGGAAGGCACCCCTGCAGCGCCGCCAGGCTCTACAGGAGACAACCCTGCATGAGCGGCCTGGAGCAGATTCTCATCCTGACCGGTCTTTCAGGATCCGGCAAGTCGTACGCGGGACGTTGCCTGGAAGACATGGGATATTTCTGCGTTGACAATCTTCCGAGCCAGCTCGCCCCCGTGTTCGCCGAACTGGTACGCCAGACACGCAGCGGTATCACTCGGGCCGCTCTGATCATCGACATCCGCGAGGGCAGCTTCCTGGACGAGTTCCCCCAGACTATCGAGGAATTGCGCCGCCAGGTCCCCACCGTGCGCATCGTATTTTTCGAGGCTCGGGACGAAGTTCTCATGCGGCGTTTCTCCGAGACACGTCGCCCGCACCCGCTGGCCGGCAACATGCCTCTCCCCGAGGCCATCGCCCGCGAGCGCGACATCCTCAGCGGGCTGCGGGAGCGCGCCGATCTCATCCTTGACACCAGTGAGCGCAACGTACACGAGCTCAAGCGTTACCTGTACGATCGCTTCTCCCCGCGAGGAGAGGCTGAAGCGCTCCGCGTGAGCGTGGTATCCTTTGGCTACAAACATGGCGTCCCCCAGGACGCCGATCTCGTATTCGATGTTCGGTTTCTTCCGAATCCGAACTTTATAGAAACTCTGCGCGAGCGCGATGGGCGAGATACCGAGGTCCGGCAGTTCCTTGAGGAACAGCAGGAGTACGGGGAATTCCTGCATCGCCTGGAGGAGCTACTGGGATTTCTGCTTCCACGGTACGTGCGGGAAGGAAAATCGTATCTCACCATTGCCGTGGGGTGCACGGGCGGCCGGCATCGATCGGTGGCGGTGGCTGAAAAACTCCAGGATTTCGTCCGCCGAAACCAGTTGCGTGTGGATGCCGTACACCGTGACCTGGGACGTCCGTGAAGAAGGGAGCATGACATGGTAGGAGTGCTGGTGGTGACTCACGGGGGCGTGGCCAGCGAACTCGTGAAAGCCGTGCGCCGCATTGTCGGCGACGTCGACAACCTCCAGTTCGTGTCAATCGGCTGGGATGACGATGTAGATAAGGCCCGCCGACAGATCCAGGAGGGAATCGAGAAAGGGGATAGAGGCCAGGGAGTGCTCATCCTCACTGACATGTTCGGAGGCACCCCAACCAACCTCAGCCTCTCCTTTCTGCAACGAGGCAAGGTTGAGATCATCACGGGCGTAAACCTGCCCATGCTGATCAAGTTCTACAACCTCAAGAGTCGGGACGACATTCGTGACGTGACGCAGAAGATCAAGGAACAAGGACAGAAATCGATTTACGTCGCCACCGATGTCCTCGGCCGCCCAAAGTGAGGGACCTTTCGGGTGACATCTCGCGAAGTTGAGATCGTCAATCGGTTAGGGCTACACGCCAGAGCAGCCGCCAAGTTCGTTCACATGGCGGCGCGCTTCGAATCTAACATCTATGTGGCCAGAGACTCCCAGGAAGTCAACGGCAAGTCCATTCTCGGGCTGCTTCTTCTGGCCGCAATCTCCGGTACCCAGTTGCGCATCAGCGCCGATGGCACCGATGAGAACGAGGCGATCACAGCCCTCTCAGATTTTGTCTCCAAGAGTTTCGGAGAGGAAACATGAGCGCCGAGCTACAGCGCGGCATCGGAGTCTCCGCGGGCATTTCCATTGGCCGTGCCCTCGTGCTCGAGACTCACGAGGTTTCCATCTACCGACTGCCCATCCTGCCGCGGGACGTCGATCGCGAACTCGAGCGCTGGCAGCAGGCGGTGGGGGAGGCAAAACGCCAGCTGCAGCAACTCCATCACCGTATCGAGGATGAGCTGGGGGAAAACTACAGCGCCATCTTTGACGCCCATCTGCTGCTGCTCGAGGACCACGGTATGATCGATTCGGTGTCCAAGTCCATACGCGAGCAGCGCGTCAATGCGGAGTGGGCGCTGAAGGAGAACGTGGATGGCCACCTCCAGGTATTCGAGCAGATCAACGACCGGTACATACAGGAGCGCGGGGGAGACCTCGAGGACGTGCATCGGCGCCTGCAGCGTATTCTGGCCGGCTCGCTGATTCACCACGATCTCTCGGAGCTCACTGAAGATGTGATCGTCGTTGCAGAGGGCCTGTCACCCTCCGACACGGCTCTCCTCAACAAGGAACACGTCATCGGTATGGCGGTCGACGAAGGCAGCCGCACCTCCCACACGGCCATTATCGCGCGCGCGCTCGAAATCCCGGCGGTCCTGGGCCTGGGCACCATCAGCCAGAAGGCCAAGACGGGCGACCTCATCGTCGTGGACGGCGATCGGGGTCAAGTGCTCGTTAACCCGGATCCCCCGCAGATCGATGAATACCAGAGACGGCGGGGCGAGTGGGAGGCGCGCGAAAAAGAGCTCCAAAAGCTACGTGATCTGCCGGCCATCACCGAAGACAAAGTCGAGGTGAAGCTGCTGGCCAACATCGAACTGCCCGACGAAGTCGAGCCCGCGGTCAAGCGCGGCGCCAGTGGCATTGGACTGTATCGCTCAGAATTTCTCTACCTGCAGCGCTCGCCGGCGTTCCCGAGCGAGGAAGAGCATTACCTGGCTTATCGCCACCTGGCCGAGAAGGTACACCCTCGTTTCGCGGTGATCCGCACGCTGGACCTCGGCGGCGAAAAGTATTTCCATTCCGTTCTGGACCGCGAAGAGATCAATCCGGTCATGGGGATGCGGGCCATCCGGCTCTGCTTCCGCCGTCCGGACATCTTCCGCAGCCAGCTGCGCGGCATCCTGCGTGCCAGCGCTCACGGTTCAATCCGCATGATGTTCCCCATGGTGACGGGGATCGGCGAAGTCCGCCAGGCGCGATCGCTCTTTGAGGAGGCGCGCGAGGAATTGCGTAAAGAAGGGCAGCCTTTCGACGAGAACATGAAGGTTGGTATCATGATAGAGGTTCCGGCGGCCGCGGCCGTGGCAGATCTGCTGGCAGCCGAGGTTGATTTCTTCAGCATCGGCACCAACGATCTCATCCAGTACACCCTGGCCATCGACCGGGGAAACCAGTCCGTTTCTTATCTGTACGAGCCCCTGCACCCGGCGATTCTGCGCCAGATCAAATTCGTGGCCGACGCCGCTCGCCATCACGGCATCCCGGTGAGCGTCTGTGGCGAGATGGCCTCGGACCCTCTGGGCGTCATGGTTCTCATCGGCCTGGGCCTGACGGAGCTGAGCATGAACGCTTTGTCGATCCCTTCCGTGAAGAACGTCATCCGCAGCCTGAATGCCGCCGATCTGCGCAAGATCACCGAAAAAGTTCTCAACATGGGTACCGCCACTGAAATCGAGGATCACCTGATGCGCGAGCTGCAGAGCCGTCTTCCCGGAGGCTTCTCATGTCCGGTGCGCTGAAGCCGATGGGCGAACGCCGCTCGCTGGAAGTCGTGGAGAAACCGTGGGGGCGCGAGGAAATTTTTGCGCGCACCTCCCGCTACGCCGGCAAGATCCTGGTCATCCGTGGCGGTGAAGCACTGAGCCTCCAATATCATCGTAAAAAGGATGAGACCCTCATGCTTCTGGAGGGTAGTGTCAAGTTGAGCGTGGGGGGAAATGGACACATGACCGACGTGATGATGGTGCCGGGGGATGCCTACCACATCACGTCCGGAACCCGGCATCGCATGGAGGCCTTGACCGATTCCAGAATCGTGGAGGTCTCCACCCCCGAACTGGATGACGTGGTGAGGCTGGATGATCGATACGGTCGAGCCGTACCGGAGTGAATCATGTTCTTGACGAAACGCTCCCGCATTTCCTATAGTGCAGGTGACTTTGCCGGCTCCAGCCGGTCAGGACAGGAGGCAGCGTGACCCGGGACGATCTGGCCGAAGCCATCTACGAACGCCATGGCGGACTGTCGCGCCGGGAGTCGCGCGAGCTCGTGGACCGGTTGCTGGACAGGATCCGGGCCTCCCTGCTGGCTGGTAACGCCGTGAGAATCTCCGGATTCGGTCGCTTCGAGGTGGTGCGACGCAGAGCCCGCCGCGGCCGGAATCCATCGACAGGCCAACCGATCGAGATTGCGCCCAGGCAACAACTCATCTTTCGCCCCTCCCGTCGCCTCATCGATGCGCTCAACTGAAGCCGGTTCCAGCTCCGCCGAAAGCTCTCCTCCCGCGGGCCAGACCCTGGTCAAGAAGCTTTATTACAAGATTGGTAACGTGTGCGAAATGACCGGCACACAACCGTACATTCTTCGATTCTGGGAATCGGAATTCCCGCAGCTTGCTCCACAGAAAAGCCGTTCAGGACAGCGCCTCTATCGCGGACGTGATATCGAGACCGTGCAGCGCATTAAGCAGCTGCTGTACGAAGAGGGGTATACGATCGCCGGAGCCCGCCGGCGGCTGGAGCAGGAAGAGGCATCCCGGCCCGCTGCCGGTCCGCCCACCCTCGAAGCCGCACTCCCCGCCGAGGTTCGGACCCCTGAACGTCCCCAGAGATCTCGTTCCAGCGAACCCGAGCGCCCGTCCCGTCCCACCGCCCGAGAGGACGGTGCCCGTAACCGCCTCCGTGAAACAACCCACACTCTACGCAAGCTGCGCAAAGACCTCAAAGTCATCCTGCGCCGACTTGAGGCTCACTGAGGAAACGGATCCTTGCCGAACTGTCCCATCTGCCAGCGTGAGATCGAGAAAGAGCTCGTGTACCCGGCCGACGTGGTTGTCACGACCGAAATCCGCACCCAGAACCCTTCATGGAAGGAAGCGGACGGTGTGTGCCCCACATGCATCGCTGAGTACGAGAAGCGACTGCAAGGCTGACCCTCCCGGCGTCGTCATACCTTGACGAGATTGGCTGGCGGCCGCTATCATGATTTCTTCTCACGACGCCCTGCTTTTCGGGACGTGGCGCAGCCTGGTAGCGTACTTGTCTGGGGGGCTACCATTCTCCCTTTGTTTTCAATAACTTACAAGAGATTG
>CBEVTG010000062.1:0-8039 GCA_965552745.1 uncultured bacterium | reverse complement strand
CAGACGCTCGTGGCGGCTCTTACCCGAGCGCAGGTTTTCCTCCAGGGAGGCCGAAAGGGCGCGCGACTCCGAGGCTCGATCAATGGCCTCGAACAGCGAGCGACGCTCCTGCTCCGCGCGTGCGCTGGATTCATCCAGCCCGCGCAGCGCCGACTGGAATTCCCCGTCGAGGGAGGTCGCTTCAGAGGCCGCCCGCTGAGCTTCCTCCGCAAGCGTGAGACTCTCCACGGCGCTGCGCTCGGCATCACCGGAAAGGCTTTCTCCCTCGGCGCGCAACGACTCCGCTTCCGCGCTCAACTGATCGGCACGCTGGCGCTCCGCGTTCTCCTGTTCTCGCATGCGCTCGAGGGCTGATTCACGCAGATCCGCCTGCCTGCTGCATTCGGCCAGGCTCTCGTCCGCGGTGCGCAATTCTGCACGCATCTCCTCATGCCGCCGCTCGCGCTGCTCCGCAGCGGCGGACGCCCGGCCCAGTTCCGCCGCCAGTCGCGTTTCCCGTCCGGTCAGGTCCTGCAGCGCCACCTTTGACTGCTGCTGGCCCTGTTCGACCTCGAGCAAACGATGTGAGAAGAGCCAGCGGTTCCGCTGCCTCGCTTCGTCCTGCAGGCGGCGGTAGCGTCGGGCGCGTGCCGCCTGGCGCTTGAGGGAGTTAATCTGGCGCGTGACCTCTCCGACCAGATCACGAATTCTTAGAAGATTGTTCTGGGTGGCCTCGAGCTTGAGCCAGGCGGCTCTCTTCTTCACCTTGTAGCCCAGGATGCCGGCTGCTTCCTCGATCAGCACACGCCGTTCGCGCGGCTTGCCGCTGAGGATGGTGTCCACTTTGCCCTGCTCAATGACCATGTAGCCGCGGGTGCCCAGGCCGGTGCCGTACAGAGCGTCATGGACGTCGCGCAGCCGGCAGCGCCGGCCGTTCATCAGGTACTCGCTCTCGCCGTTACGAAACAATCGCCGGCTCACGACCAGCGTGCCGTTCTCCGCAGCATCGGCGCGGCCGTCAGCGCCACCGTTTCCGGGAACGTCGGGATCAGCGGTCTCCTCAGAACCGGAGCCATTTCCGCTTCCCCCGAGCCGCGCCAGGTGCACGGTGACCTCCGCCATGCCGAGGGCCCGCCTGCCCTCGGTGCCGCCGAAGATGACGTCCTCCATGCGCGCTCCGCGTAGCGTCTTCACGCTCTGCTCGCCAAGCACCCATGAAAGCGCATCGCCGAGATTGCTCTTGCCGCACCCGTTCGGCCCCACCACGACCGTGAAGCCATCGGGGAACTTCATCTCAGTGCGGTCACAGAACGATTTGAAGCCGATCAGCTCCATCCGTTCCAGGCGATACATTTTAAACTCCTCCAGGTAACATCAAGAACGGCGCATCATACCACAAGGGAGTGTACCTGCCGGTTCACCGAAGCCCCGCCTGTTGGGGCTGCGAGGGAAGATCGCCTCAGTGATCCCTGCGTAGGATAAAGTCGGGCAATTGCAGAAGCACCTGTTGCTCGGGCCCGCTCTCGAAAGGCTCGAGCAGGCGTCTCGCCGTGTCCGCGTACTCCCGGGCTCGGTGGCGGGCGCGCTCCAGGGTTCCGTGCCGGCGCACCAGGTCGAGGATCTGCTGCTTGCTCACCGAACGGAATTCCCGCTCTCGCAGCACGGCGGCGATCAGGTCGCGGGCCTCCGGGTCCGCCTCCTGAAGCACATAGATGAGGGGCAGGGTGAGCTTGCCCTCCTTGAGATCGCTCAGAACCGGCTTGCCCAGCACGCGCTCATCAGAAGTGTAGTCGAGCAAATCATCCACCAGCTGGAAAGCCATCCCGAGGTTCATGCCATACTGTTCCAGAGTCCACTGGCGCTCCTCGCTCACATCCGCCAGCATGCCCCCGATCCGGCAGCACCCTGAGAACAGGAATGCTGTCTTGCGCCGCACAATATTCAGATGCTGCTCCTCCGTCATCTCGAGCTGGCCGTCGAGATGTGCCTGGATCAGCTCTCCTTCGATCATACGCAGGGTGATATCCGCCAGCACCCGAATGAGGCGAATATCGTCCGCCTGCAGGGCCATCGACATGGAACGAATGTAGAGGTAGTCGCCGAGCAGGACCGTGATGTGGTTTCCCCAGCGACTGTTCACTGAGGAACGTCCGCGGCGCAGGGCCGCCTCGTCAACCACGTCGTCGTGCACGAGCGTGGCGGTATGGATGAGTTCGAAGACGGCTCCCAGAAGTACGTCACGCTCGCCGCGGTATCCACACATGCGGGCCGCCAGCAGCAGCAGAGCCGGCCGCAGCCGTTTGCCGCCCGACTGTCCGATATAGCGCCCCATGTCGGAGAGGATTGACACGTCCGACTTGAGGGCATCCAGGAACGCCCGTTCTGTCTCGGGCAGCTTGTCCCCCAGAAGCGCCAGAACGGACTCGAGCTCCAGCGGCGGTGATTCCACCGATGGAGCAGCAGGATCGGTACCCTGCGGGTGACGCAAGGGTTCAGTCACAAATCTTCCCTCACCGACCGCCCCCGCCCAGCTGAGGTGGAGGCGGTACGGGATCGAAGCGACGCTCCCCAATAATACGATCTCCGGAGAACTTGTATACGATGCCCCTCCGGTAGTACCACCATTCCTCATTTTGCGGCTGAGCGCCGTCGGGATGCATCACTTTCTCCGGCAGTCCTACCTGCCGCAGGATCTGGCCGCGCGGCGATTCAGCTCCAAACCGCTCCACGCGCTCGGCCACCTCCGGCCACTCGGAATTTTCCCGCACCACAAGATTTTGCACAACATCCCGTCCGCGCCTCACGCGTCGGGTCACGTCTTCGTCCGCCGGGATCTGGTATCGCACGCTGTCAAAGGAGCCGGGATCATAGAAGCGCAGGAAGTACGACGAGAACGAGCCGTCGTCGTACGTGCGCAGTTCGTAGAAACCGTGCTCGTCCATGGTGGATCGATCCAGCACCTTCTCCGAGATCGTCCTCTTCGAGCGCCACAGGCTCATCTTCTTATGGGTCCGGATGAGAGTTACCTCGAGGCCGGCCAGCGGCTCGCCGCTTTCGTTCTGGGCGCGGCCGCTGACGACCACCTCGGGGCCGTCCTCCTGTGCAAAAGCCGCACCCGCGGCCGGCACGGCGGCCACCAGGATAACGGCCAGCAGCCTAGCGGTAGTTGATGAACTGCATGTCGATGTCAAACACTGATTCCTTGAGCAGTTGGATGACCGCCTGGAGATCGTCCTTGTTCTTTCCCTTAACGCGAAGCTGGTCACCCTGAATGGATGCCTGGATCTTCATCTTCGTGTGTTTGATGAGGCGCACCATCTCCTTCGACTTCTCCTGCGGTATTCCGTTCTGAAGCTTGATGCGGATCCTGGCCCGGCCGCCCGCCGACGGCTCCGGCTCGCTGACCTCGAGTGCCTTGACGGAGATGCCGCGCCGGGTCAGGCGCTGGCGGAAAACCTCCAGGGCACTCTTGGCCTTGAAGTTGTCGGCTGACTCCAGAGTGATCTCGTGCTCCTCCCTCCGTAACTGGGTATTCGAGCCCCGGAAGTCGAAGCGGTTGACGATCTCCTTGAGGGCCTGCTGGAGGGCGTTGTCCACCTCCTGCAAGTCGATTTTACATACGATGTCGAAGGAGTTTTCGGAGGCCATGGGGATCACTGTGCCGGGTCGTCCGGCGAGTGCGGATCCTCTATGTTAGCACTGATTTTCACACAGCTTCAACAAGGTCTCTCCCGTCCTCACCGGATCTCCTGCACGCGAGTGCCCGGGGGCGGAGTGAAGCGAAAAAGATCCGCGCTTATCTCAATCCCCTCCTGCCAGTCCTCGAACCGGTAGCGCAGGAGATTACCACCGGGTTCCTCTGCTTCCAAAACCCTGAGAGCTAGATCCGACTCCCTGACCGTGATCCGAACCGCTCGGACCGCCGCCTCCTGCTCCCGCGGCACGAGATTAAGCGTCACCTCACTCTCATGCCTCTCCAGGCTTTGAAGGCGAAAGCGTTCTCGCAGCCTCCAGCGGCCCATGAGAATCTGCACTGCGGGTGCGCTGTCTCCCAGGCGGGCGAGGAGTTCGACATCGACCCGGTGCTCCCGAGGATAGTAGATCCAGACTCGCTGGCCGTCGCTCAGAGCCAGCTTGGTTTCCGGAAAATCGTAGTCCCAGCGCATCTTTCCGGGCTTCTGGAAGTGAACGGTGCCGCTTTCCCGCTGGCGGCGCGAAAACGCCCTGGGCTCATATTCCTGCACGAAGGTCGCCCGGAAGCTCTGCAGAGAATCGAGCCTATCCTGGAGGCGCTGGAGCCATCCTTCCGATTCTCCCCGTGCCGATCCTCCGCTTGCCACCAGGGCTAGGAGGCTCACGACCGAGAGGAGGAGTCGGCCGTAATGGGGACCGGAGGTGAGCACGCCCCGATTATAGACCGGCGGCTTGCCAGAGAGGCTCCCGGGCCCAAAATTGCCCCTTCTATGGGACCTCCGGCCCCAGCACGGGAGCTCACGACCTGGATAAGCCGCCGGCAGCAGACCCTCCTGCGGCTCTTGAAGGGAGAAGAGCGTGCCCGCATCGGCCCCATGCCAGCGGGCCTGCGCGCCTACCGGCAGCGGTTCCTGAAGGAATTTCGCACTACATCCCCCGTGCCCACGCCGATGCGCGCGGTCGAGGAAGCCGTAAGCAAGGCGGATCTGGTTTTCAGCTCCGACTATCACGCCCAGCCACGCCCCGAAAACACCCACCTGCGCTGGCTCAACCTGATGACCCGCCAGGGAGGGCGGGTGGCGTTGGCTCTGGAGATGGTGAGTTCCCGCCATCAACGCGCCCTGGATGACTTTGCGTCCGGCCGGTTGACAGAGGATCACTTCCGGCGCCGGATTCGATTCGACAGCGACTGGGGGTTTCCCTGGCGGCCCTACGGAAAACTACTCCGCAGCGCCTTGCGCTGCGGTTGCCGCCTGATCGCGCTCGATCACCCTGATCGATCGGGGGGAGCCTCGGTGAGCAGCCGGGATCGACACGCCGCCGGCCTGCTGTCTGGACACCTTGCCCGTCGGTACGAGCCGATCCTCGTGGTGGCGGGCGAGATGCACCTGGCCACACCCCACCTTCCTGCCCGCACTGCCCGCGCCCTCGAAGCTCGCAGACTTTTGCGCCACATGGTCACCGTTTTCCACGGCCATGAAGGTCTCTACTTCTCTGCGGGAGCTGCGATGGATCCGGAAACGTGCGCAGCGCTTGACCTGGGCGGGAACCGCTTCTGTGTGCTCCAGAGCGCGCCCTGGGTTCGCCTCCTGGCCCACTTGCACTGGCTCGAAGGTCGGGAGATGGACCCCACCACAGGCCCGGAGGAGAAGGTGGTGGACTGGACCGCTCGCACCCTGGCCCTGCTGGCAGGTGTGCGTCCTCCGGGGCGGCACGCCCCCGAGGAGGAGATGGGTGCCACCGGAGGCATGGCGCCGTGGCGCATCTCACGGCGCGCCATCGCACGCCTCGAGGAGGGTCGTGCGAGAATTCCGCTCCTCCAACCCGGCCGCCGGACACTGTGGTTCACCCTGGGGTGTTGTCTGGTCGATCCTCCCGCGCCACCTTCCAGGGGTATGGCGCCACGGGGAACCAGTGCCACAGGGCTGGGCCTGTACCGCCGTTTGATGAGTGGCAAAGTGGAACTAGGAGCGCTCCGAGCTGCCCTCTGGGGCGAGACCGCGGGCTCGAGCCCGGCCGGAGTTCCGGATCAACTCCCCGACGTTCGCTCCAGAACCCAGGCTTCTTCCTCGGAATCCTGACCTGTCAGAGGCAGACCCTCCTGCTGCCGGGCCCGCTGCCGGATAGCGTGCAGAAATTCGTGCACCAGAAGAGCGTGGAGGGGCTGTGCACAGAGAGACAGGATCTCCACCCGATCCAGGTCCGGCAGGTAGCGCGCTGGCGGACTGGAGCCGGTTCGGGAGGGATCCAGACACCCCTTCGGGTCGCCCTGGACGCCCTCCCAGTCAACTTCAGGCGGCGCCTGTCCGGCGGACTGCGTTCCGGCACGCCGGTTCGCTTCCTGCCAGGCGGAGCTGACGAGCGGCGGGGCCTGTAAACAGCTCTGGGACAGGACCAGGATCATCACGGAACAGAGGGCTGGCAACCGCATTCCCCCTACCGGTACGCCGGACCCTCCCTCCCGGCAAGGAGATCCTCAGCCCTGTGGCTGGCGGTACGACACCACCAGGCACAGGCCGGTCAGGAGGGAGAGGGCCAGCACGATCGCCGCGCTGGCCGGCACGTCCCAGGTGAACGAGGCCAGCAGTCCCGCCACGGTTCCCGCCGCGCCCAGCCCCACCGCCAGCAGGTGTGCGGTGCGCAGACGGCGCGTGGCCAGGAGCGCGCCCGTGGCGGGCAGCACGAGGTAAGAGACCACCAGAAGGGTGCCCGCCGATCGAATCGCCTGTGCAATCGCCAATCCCAGAAGAAGGTAGAACACCATGTTCCAGCGGCGAGTCACCAGGCCCACGCTCTGGGCCGATTCCGGGTCGAAAGAGACATAAAGTATCTGTTTATGGAAAAGCAGATAACAGCCGATCAACACGCTGAACACGACCAGATCGACCAGCGTCTCCGCAGGCCGGGAAGTGAGCAGGTGTCCTGCCAGGAGGTGCTTCAACTCCTCCATACCCTCTGCGCTCTTGGAAACCAGCAACAGGGCCATTGCGGTTCCGACCACAAAGCCGATGGCGACCAGACTCTCCTGCGGCACGATGCGGTTGCGGTGCGGAAGGGCCAGAACCAGGCTCACGGCTACCGTGACCGCAAACGCAACAACGATGGCCCCCTGGCTGCGGGCCGAGAAACCCAGAAAGAACCCGAACGCCAACCCAGCCGAGGCAATCTCCGCGAGGGCAGCACCCAGGAAGACCACACGCTTGAGAACGACCAGCACGCCGAGAAAAGAGACCACAACGCTCACCAGCAGACCCGCAAGCAGCGCGTTGCGAAAGACCTCGAGATGAAGCAGTTCGATCAACATCAGGGTGTGAACACGACCCGGCGTCCAAGGAGAGACTCGACGTGAACATCCGTTTCATAGATGGCGGAGAGAGCCTGGTCCGTGAGAATCTCGCTCGCGGCGCCGTACGTGACCCGGCGGTCCTTCAGGACGGCAATCTGCTGGGCGTAACGGGCTACCAGATTCAGCTGATGGGTCACGAGCAGAACGGTTCGCTCGCCCCGGCGGTGCATTCCGGCAATCAGATCCATGACGCCCCTCTCGGCCGCCATGTCCATCCCCGCCGTCGGCTCATCCAGAATCAGGACCGTCGAGCCGGTCGCCAGGGCCCTCGCCAGCAACGTGCGCTGGCGCTGCCCGCCGCTCATGGATCGAAACAGCAGGTCCTCCAGTCCGCCGAGGCCGACGACCCGAAGGCACTCCCTCGACTGCTCGATCTCCTGCTGTGCTGCGAATCGCTGCCCGCAGCGTCGGCTGAACGCGCCCATGCGTACGACCTCGAGCGACGTGAGCGGGTAGAGCAGATCGACCGTATCTATCTGCGGCACATACCCGATCCCTGTGCCGCGCGGGGTAGCCGGGAGGCTTCTTCGCATCCTCCCCCTGAGCGGCCGGACGGCGTTGAGGATGGTCTTCAGGAGGGTGGTCTTCCCCGACCCGTTCGGCCCCACGATGCCCAGGAAGTCTCCGACCCGGACCTCGAGGTTCACGTCTTCCAGGACGCGCTTGGTGCCGTAGCCGAGGCACGCCTGCTCGAACGAGATGATGACCTGAGATTCAGAGGAACCTCTCACGTCAGAAATCCTCGATGGTCTCCAGAACTCCTCCCCGGAAGATGAGACGAACCTGATAATCCTGATCGGTGAGGGTGCGTGTGATCTGGTTTCGCACCAGCACTCCCGGATAAGTCCACACCTCCACCGGAGGCTCCTCGGCCTCGAACCGCCGGCGGCTGTCCGGAGGACCGAGGGCCGCCTCAACCTGATTCGGCGTCATCCCCTCCCGCACCCTTCCCTGACGGATCAGCTCCCGAACCTGCGGATCCAGGTCGGTGTGGGTCTCGAGGTAGGCCTGACGCTTTGCG
>CBEVTG010000061.1:0-8075 GCA_965552745.1 uncultured bacterium | reverse complement strand
GTTTACAAGGGCCGCATGGCTTCTCTCAAGCACATCAAGGACGATGTCAGCGAGGTCAAGCAGGGATTCGAGTGCGGCATACTTCTGGAGAGGTTCAACGACCTCAAGATGGGCGACATCGTCGAAGCGTTCCGTATGGAAACTGTCGAGGCCACCACCTGAGGCCTGCGACGAGCCTCGGGTTCACCGGCCGCCCTCTCGATTGACCCCGTGACCATGACCGTAGGCTCGCTGCGGCTGGACTTTCATATTCCCGCGTCCCAGTCTCTCAAGGACAAGCGGCGGGTCGTACGCAGCCTGAAAGACCGGCTGCGAGGTAAATACAATATCGCGCTGGCTGAGGTTGACTTCCAGGACACGCATCAGCGTGCTGCTCTGGGCATCGTATCCGTTGCCACGGATCGACAGCAGATCGAAAGACTGTTCCAGAACGTGCGCCAGGAAGTGGAGCGCAATTTACCGGGAGATTTACTGCAGGCCGAGATCGAGATTCTGAGCTAGTTAGACATAAAGCATGGAACACCGCAGACAGCGTTTTGAGGGCCAGATCCAGCGAGAGATCAGCCGCATTCTGATCGAACGCATGAATGATCCCCGCCTGGGCATGTTGAGCGTGACCTCGGTGCGCGCCAGCGCCGACCTGAAGCATGCCTCGGTGCGGCTCTCCATTCACGGCGATCCCGAGCGGGTGCGCCAGACCCTGGAATTGCTGGCGCGGGCCCGCGGCTTCGTACGACACGAGCTCGGGACGGCGCTGAAGCTGCGCTACGTGCCGGAGCTGAACTTTCACGAAGACGAAGATCTTCTCCGTGAAGAGCGCGTGACCGAATTGCTGGGCCAGATCAGGATCGAAGAAAGCGAAGCATGAAGCGGCGTTCCCAGACCGGGGCCGGACCTGACGGTGTTCTTCTGGTCGACAAGCCGGACAACTGCACGTCCCACGACGTGGTCGAAGTTCTACGCCGGCGCCTGCCCGGGGTCCGGATTGGACACGCGGGAACACTCGATCCGTTCGCCACTGGACTGCTGCCCCTCAGCCTTGGTCGGGCTACAAGGCTCACCTCCTGGTTGATCGCCTGCGAAAAGGTGTATCAGGGGTGGGTACGCCTGGGCGTGGCAACCGATACGTACGACCGCACGGGGAAACCCGTGGGGGAGCGCACTTCCTTCACCCTTGATGCGCGGCGCCTTCGAGAGCTACTGCAGAGCCTCTCGGGCGAGCGCATGCAGGTTCCGCCCCCGTTCTCTGCGAAAAAGGTGAACGGGGTACCTCTTTACCGGCGCGCCCGGCGAGGTGAGCAGGTTGAGCCGGATCCCGTGCGCGTCCGCATTGAACCGATTGAGCTTCTGCAGACAGCCCCGGAGACGTTCGAGTTCAGGGTGACCTGCTCTTCCGGCACCTACATCCGCACCCTGGCCCACGATGTGGGCCGCGAACTCGGCTGTGGCGCCTACCTTGACTCCCTCACCCGTCTGCGCTGTGGAGAATTCCGGCTGTCAGACGCTCTGCCGTTATCGGACCTGATCGCACTGGATGACGCAGGATTACGGGAAAGAATCATCGCGCTGCGGGGGCTTGATCTTGGGCTACCGGCACTTCATCTAACGGCCGAGGAGTGTTCCCGGCTGTCGCATGGACAGACTCTGGCGGTGCGAAGCTCGCCCGGTGAAACTTGCAGGGCACTCAGGCCGGATGGTGAGCTGGTCGCCATCGTGGTTCACCAGAGACCGCCGGGGGGGTTGCCCCGGTGGCTGGCGCGGGTGGTGTTCAGCCCCGGTCCGTCAGCTATGCCCGGGCTGCGAAAGTGACAAGGTTTGCGCCCTCCGCCCGGTATGGTATGATGACGTGCATCGTTAACCAAGGATGTTCAGAGCATAAACTCATGTTACAGGAGGTGAATTCAGCGTGTCGCTGAGTCGCGAGCGCAAGTCGGAGATCGTGCAGTCTCACCGGCAGCATACTCAGGATACCGGCTCTCCGGAGGTCCAAATCGCGCTGCTGAGCGAGCAGATCGATCACCTGACCGAGCACTTCAAGAGCCACAAAAAAGATCACCACTCGCGCCGGGGACTGCTGAAGATGGTTGGCGTTCGCCGCCGCCTTCTGGATTATCTCAAGCGCACTGACAGCCAGAGGTACCTCGAGATCATCAAAAGACTGGGCATTCGCAAGTAACGACGAGCCCGTGGCAGATTCCGGTCGGGGTCGGAAGTTCTCGAGACTTTTCCGCACATCAACTGAGGGTGAAGACCTACCTCTCGAGCAAACCAGCCGGCCATATCCCGTGCGCAGCCGCGCAGGCCTGCTGGCAGTGCTCAACCCGGACCATTTTGCAGCGCGTACGCTTCCTGCCCCGTGACCGCCCAGCCAAACGGGCGGCAGCCATGAGACTACTGAAAACCACAGAACCTGACTGGAGGATATAGTGATAGTCCGTAAAGAACTCGAGATCTCCGGGCAAACATTGAGCCTGGAAAGCGGCAAGATTGCCAAGCAGGCGGATGGTTCCGTTCTGGTCCGTTATGGTGACAGCGTCGTTCTGGTGACCGCCTGTTCATCCCGCAACCCCCGGCAGGGAGTCGATTTTCTGCCCCTTACCGTCGACTACCGCGAAAATACTTATGCCGGAGGTAAGATCCCGGGTGGCTTTTTCAAGCGCGAGGGTAGACCGAACGAGAAAGAAACGCTCACCTCCCGCCTGATCGATCGCCCCATCCGACCGCTCTTCCCCAACGGCTGGAACTACGAAACCCAGGTGATCGCCCTGGTTCTGTCCTATGACCAGTCGAACGATACCGACACCCTGGCGGTTACGGGAGCGTCAGCCGCTCTTTATCTGTCCGATATCCCCTTTGACACTCCGCTAGCGGCAGTGCGCATGGGCCAGGTGGACGGACGCTTGATCGTCAACCCGACTAACCCCCAGCTCGAGTCGAGCACCCTCGACCTGGTGGTGTGCGGCACGGACGAGGGGATCGTCATGGTGGAAGCGGGGGCGCAGCAGGTGTCAGAGTCCCTGTTGATCGACGCCATTTTCCAGGGCCACGAGGAAGTGCGCCGCCTGGTGAAGATCCAGAGGGACATGTTCGAGGAGCTCAAGCCCGTGAAGCGGCAGCCGGTGGTGCATGAGATCCCGGATGCGATCGTGAAGGAAGTACGTGAGAAGATCGAGGGAACGCTGCGCGAGGCCCTGAGCATTCCCGACAAGCGGAAGAGCTATGCACGTGTCGCAGACATACGCGACTCCCTGGTCACCGATGTCCCGGAGGATGACGAGGACCGGCGCCGCGAGCTCAAGCAGGCCTTCTCCAAAGTGGAGCACGTGATCGTGAGGCACGAGATCGTCAATAACCGCAAGCGGTTCGACGGTCGCGCGCTTGACCAGATCCGACCGATATCCGGTGAGACCGGAGTTCTGCCCCGAACGCACGGCTCTGCCATTTTCACCCGCGGGGAGACCCAGGCTCTGGTCACCACCACCCTCGGAACTGCCGCGGATGCCCAAAGGCTCGACTGGCTCGAAGGTGCGTCGCAGAAGCGTTTCATGCTGCACTACAATTTTCCGCCGTTCTGTGTCGGGGAGGCGAAATTTCTGCGGGGACCGGGTCGCCGTGAGATCGGACACGGTGCGCTGGCGGAGCGCTCCCTGCTACCCCTGATGCCGGCCGAGGATCAGTTTCCGTACACGGTTCGCCTGGTGAGCGACATTCTCGAATCGAACGGCTCCTCATCCATGGCTTCCATCTGCGGCGGGGCGCTCGCCCTCATGGACGCGGGTGTGCCCCTATCGGCACCGGTGGCCGGCGTGGCCATGGGCCTGATCAAGGAGGGGCCGAAGTACGCCGTGCTCAGCGACATTGCGGGCGCCGAGGATCACCTCGGCGACATGGACTTCAAGGTCGCGGGTACGCGCCTGGGTGTGACCGCACTGCAGATGGACATCAAGATCAGCGGTGTGGATCGCAAGATACTCACCGAGGCTCTGGAACAGGCCCATCGCGGCCGGCAATTTATCCTCGATCGGATGGAGGAGACGCTCGCTGCTCCGCGAAGCGAGATCTCACCGTTCGCGCCGCGCATGCTCACCATCACCATTCCAAAGGACAAGATCGGCGAAGTCATCGGGCCGGGTGGAAAAATGATTCGTTCGATCATCGAGCGCACCGGTACACGCATCGACATTGAAGACGATGGCCGGGTGCAGATCGCATCGGTTGACGAAGCTGCCGCCCTCAAGGCCAAGTCTCTCATCGAAGAGCTGACTGCAACCGCTGAGGTCGGCCGCACCTACATGGGCAAGATCCAGCGGCTGACCAACTTCGGTGCCTTCGTGGAGATCATGCCGCGTTGCGAGGGTCTGCTGCACATCAGCGAGGTTGCCCACAAGCGTGTAGCCGACATTCGGACCGAGCTCAATGAAGGCGACGAGATTCTTGTCAAGGTCATCGAAGTTTCGGGCGACCGCATACGGCTCAGCCGCAAAGCTGTTCTGAAGGAGAAGCGAGCGGCCCATAATTGATTTTCTGGGTGGCCGCGGGCGCAGCGTCCGGGCACCGGACCCGGGCTGAAATCGGATGCCCCAGAATGTTGGCAAAATTGGCGAGCTGCTGATCCAACGCGGCAAGCTGACCAAGACCCAGCTCAACGCGGCCCTGCGCAACCAGGGATTCTTCCGCGAGCACCTCGGCACCACCCTGTTCAAGATGGGGTTCATCGACGAGGATACGCTCGGAGAAGCGCTGGCGGAGTTGTCGAGTGTTCCCTACGCGTTTCCCGGGATGTTCGAGGAGTTACCGCCGAACCTGCTGGGCCTGCTTCCCACCAAACTCGCCGAAAAGCACGACATCATTCCGCTGAAGCTCGAGGGGCGTAAGCTTCACCTGGCCATGCTCGACCCGCGCGATCTCCTCGTGCTCGACGAGATCGCGTTCATCACCGGGTACAGCATCCAGCCGTGGATCGCTCCGGAGTTCAGGATCTACGACGCGCTCGAGCGCTACTACAAGCTCGTTTCAAAACGACGCCGTACCATCGCGCTCTCGGGAATTCGTACATCCGAGGCACAGGATCGAGCGACCCGCGCCCGACCCCTGGGCTCCGCCACTGCACCGGTGCAACGCGGCGCCGCAGCCATGCCGGCCTCGACGGCTTCCACGGCTTCCCGGCCCGCACAGCCGGCCGCGGTCACGCCTGCACGCACGCCACCGCTTCCCCCACCGCTGAAGCCCGAGGTCGGGCTCGACGGCCGTCCCCTTGACGCGCTCCCGGACATCAGCCCGACCGCGCCGCCGATTGAAAGTTCTTCCGCCGACGACGCCGCAACCGCCGAGATCGCAATCGAAACCCTGGAGGATGCCGGCCGCGCCTTGCAAAAAGCGGAGACGCGTGACGACGTGGCGCAAGCCATCCTGGGCTACGCCGGCAGGCGGGTCAAGCGCACGGCACTCTTCATTCTGCAGAAGGACCGCGTTATTGGGTGGGGCGGGCGAGGGGAAGGCGTTGACGTCGATCTTCTCAAGGAACTGCAGGTCCCGCGCGACCTGCCTTCGATTTTCCATACTGTACGTAACGGCGACAACCACTACCTCGGCGGCGTTCCAGACACCGCATCCAACCGCGAGATCTACCGTGTCCTCGGAGGCAAACCTCCCGCATTCATTCTCCTGACTCCTATAAACATCAAAGGCAGACCCGTGGCGGCGCTCTACGCCGACGATGCCGGCAGCCCTTTGAACGCACAGACAGACGAGATCCTGAAACTCGGGCGCATGGCGGCCCTCGCTCTGGAGATTCTGATCCTTCGGACCAAGATCATGATGGCCTGACACGCTCGAGCAGGCCGTCTGCTCACGAACGGAACAGGGTTTCAGCGAACCCGGGAAAAACCCTTCCTATACACCCGGTTCAGCGGTGCGGCTGAATTTTCTTGAGAAGTGTGTTGCGGTGAATGCCGAGCTGGCGTGCGGCCCGTGAGCAATTCCCACGGTGTTCCTTCAAAACCAGTGAAATGAATTTTCTTTCGAACTCGCGAAGCGCCTGGGGCAGGAGAATCTGCCTCTGCACCAATTCCGCAACGAGCCTGTCCATCTTACTGTCCACGCAGTACGCTCCGCGCCCCCCAACCAATGCAGGTGCCGAAGCCTCTCCACGGATCCTTAAGCTCGGCGTCCGCAGTCCAGCATCTCCCTGCGCTTCCAGAAAAAGCTGTTCGTTTACGAGTGCGCGTAGTCTAGCACATCGCCTATGGAAATCAAGCAACCCCCGAACCTGAGCTCCGCGGCGCGCGACGCGCTCCTGAAAGCGGCTCGAGAAGCGGTCAGAGCGGCGGTGCACGACAAGGATTACGTCCTGCCGGACGGATTGCCCGCAGAGACCCGCTCTGCTTCGGGAGTTTTCGTGAGCCTGCACCTTGCAAAGGATCTACGCGGCTGCATCGGCGTCACTCGTTCTCGAAAGCCGCTGGCGGAATCGGTGACCCACTGTGCGCGGGCGGCCGCTCTCGAGGATCCGCGTTTTCCTCGACTCTCCGCCGAAGAACTGCCAAAGGTGCTGATCGAGATCTCTGTGCTCGGTGAATTCCGGGTTTTGGGTCCGGAGGGGCGCCCACGGCCCGGCGTCGATGGTGTCTTAATTGAACAGGGTGAGAGGCAGGGATTATTACTTCCGCAGGTTGCACCGCGGTACGGATGGAGCGCCGAACAACTGCTCTCTGAGACCTGCCGCAAGGCCGGTCTCTCCGGCGATGCCTGGACCCGGGGAGCACGCGTGTGGGTGTTCCAGGCGCAAATATTTTCTGAAAGAGAAGCTACTTGATCTCGACCCGGGCCCCGAGCGGAATATCGAAGTCGGAGGCCATGATCTTGGCGACGGAGGCTCGCACCAACGTCCTCAGGATGATCCCCTCTCCCAGAACCTCGGCGGGGTAATCCCCGCCATGGGGACTATCCAGGAAGACCGTGAACCAATCGCCCACCTGCACACCATCGTTCTGGCCCAGATCGATATTGACGACGCTGCCGGCGGCGATCAACGTGAGGTTGTTGGTGATGACTTCTCCCGCCAGGTGCTGGGTATTGTCATTGACATAGACAATATATCCGGTGACCTTTCCGCTCGGCCGATAGCTGTGACGGTCAAACTCTGGAGCGGTCACATATGGCACGTCCTCCGGTACGTAAGGAACCAGAAAGCTACCGACGTGGATCATCTCGCACGCGGAGATGACCTCCGCGGTCGAGACCTCCGGGTGCACCAGGATGACCCGCAGGCGGCCCAGGGGACGCAGATTAACCCCGATATTGCGGCCGGTTACGGGGTTCTCCACCAGCTTGCCCGGCTGCACCAAGGTGTACTCGGCTCCCGGCTCGATGCCGTCCGCCGCACCCTTGTTGAGGTAAACGTAGTCCCCGGGCGTGATGTACAGTCCCATGGGATCTTCGACACCCGAAATCTTCAGCTTCGGCTTCTTGAACTTGTGTTCGATCCACTCGGCGCACTCGAGATCGGCCGCGTGAATTCCTGACACCCCCTGCATCTGGTGCAGGTCAAGTTCGTCCTGCGGCTTTTCCTCGGGCAGGTCGGCCTGCGCTATCTGAACGGGGGGAGGCTGAATCGCGGGCTGCTCAGGCACGATCGGAATCGGATCGGCGAGTGCCCGCGTCTCTTCATCCTCGATGCCCGGAGGCAGGTCAGCGACCGAAGGTGAGGCAACCGGAGCAGAGCCCGCTACCTCGGGCACGACCACCGGCAGCGGTGGAATCACCAGCGGGTCCCCGGGATAGATCCAGTGCGAGTCCAGAATGTACTGGTTCCGCTCCCAGATGTTCGGCCACAGGTAAGGATCCTTGAGGTAATGACTGGCCAGGTCCCAGAGCGTGTCCCCCTTGACGATTCGATGCACCCGCGTGTTTGCCGGAAACTGGCTTGCGTCCGGCGGATCGTACGGCGTCCAGTGATCGCCCTTGAACTTGAGCTGCTCCGGGGGCCCGTGGGGGCCCTTCTCGTGGTGGCGGGGATCGATCTGTGCGGCGCTGGCCAGGGTGGCCAGAACCGGGGTTAAAGTCATGATTAGAAA
>CBEVTG010000060.1:0-8123 GCA_965552745.1 uncultured bacterium | reverse complement strand
AGGGCGCAGTCGAGACGCTTTTCCTCCCGACGGCGCACTACGAGATCCTCCGGCTGCGGCCAGCCCCGGCCGCCCCAGCGTTCCAGGGTGGCCTCCAGGTCAAGCTCCCCAGCATCCCCCTCCCGGTAAGTCTGTGACACGAGGCGGGCGCGGCGCTTGGCTGCACCCAGGATGGCGCGAGCCTTCTCCAGAACACCCCTCACCGCCAGCTGTCGCAACAACCTTCGGCGTTCGTTGTTCGGCACCTGGCGGCGGATCTGGTGGTAACGGCAGGCGACCCGCCAGGCGACCGACTCCGTATGGGAGCTGGAGGCGCCACCGCCTGCAGCCGGACTGTAGCCGGCCGCCAGCTCCTCGATCTTATCGAGTGTCAGCGGAGGGTCGAGCTCTGTGGAAGGCGGCGGATCGACGGCCCTTATGGGAGGGGGCTTAAAGTTCAGGCGTTTTTTTTTTCGCCGCGGGCAAGCTCCTGGATCAGGTCGCCGGTCGAGTCCTGGTGCTCCTCCCGAAGCTGAATGCGAGTCGGCAGGGCCACCCGGGCTGCCTCCTCCAGGTGATCGACCCCGCCCAGGGCAGAGGCGATTTTCACGATGCTGATGGCGGCGCGCACGCTCGCCCCGCGGCGCACTCGCGCGTCGGTCCGGGTCGCGCGCGCCAGATCCACGGCGCCGTGGACGAGCCCCTGGTCCGCCACGCCGGTCAGTCCCTGGACAATGCTGATTTCCTCCTCGCGGGATTGATAATCGAGCGCCACCCATTCAAACCGGTCCTTCAGAGCCTCACTGAGGTGACTGGTGGCCACGAATTCCTGTGGATTCTGTGTAGCGATGACCTGGAATGGGCCCTTCGCCCGCAGCGGGCCGAGGTGGGGAATATCGATCAGGCGCTCGTCGAGCGTCGGCAGGAGCACGTTCTGGACCGATTCCGGCATGCGATTCAGCTCATTGATGAACAGGATGCCCCCTTCCTCCATGGCGGCAACCAGGGGCCCCTGGCGGAAGGCATCCCGGATATAGCCCACCTTCAGGGTCATCGGAGGGTCGAACCAGCCGGTAAGCTTCTGCTCGCTATAGCGCTCGTCGCCGTCCACGCGGTACAGACGGCGGCCGAGGTAGCGGGCCAGGCATTGAGCCAGAAACGTTTTCCCCACGCCGACGGGGCCTTCGAGAAGGAGATGACGTTGGGCCTGCAGGACCGCCAGCGCTAACCGGCTCTCCTCGTCCCGGCCCACGATACCCGCGTCCTTCTTCCAGGTCCCCCAGTTGTTAGCGCTCGCAATGGCCATAGACGCGATAATATCAGAGCGCTTGAAGGGCGAGCAATTGACTCACCCCAGTCTTGACACGATTTATCAAACTGTATACAGTCGAAATAACCTACATAATTGAACTGCTAGAGAATTCAGCGGAGGAAAGGTGAAAAAAGACGTCCTCACCACCTTTGAGGCCAGCCGTTATCTGAACGTTGCTCCCAAGACGGTGAGCAATTGGATCGACGCGGGTTACCTGAAGGCGTACCGAACGGTGGGCGGGCACCGTCGGATTCGTCGGGAGGATCTGGAGACCTTCATCTCGGCCCAGCAGAGCGGCCGGCGGTTGCGTACGGCTCCGAGACGCACTCGAATCCTGATTGTCGACGACGAGCAGGCTGTACTCGATGCGCTTGCCCAGGGCCTGCGCCAGATGGATCCCCCCTGTGATGTGGAGACGGCGTCCAGCGGTTTTGAGGCCGGGGTCAAGGTGGCGGAGTTCGCCCCCGATCTGATCATACTGGACGCTCTAATGCCGGGAGGCGTAGGAGCGGATGCCTGCAGGCGGATACGGGCCCGCCCGGATACACGGCGCGCCAAGATCATTGCTGTGACTTCTGAGCCGAACGCCGAGCTTGCTGACGAATTCATGCGGCACGGCGCGAACCGTTGCGTCGCCGGACCGCTCGATGCAGAACAGGTCCGCAGGGATGTGGCATCCCTGATTTCCAGCGACGACTGATCTCAGCTCGTCAGGTTGGGCGCAATCTTCTCGAAAGCGGACAGGAACGCATCAATGTCTTTTTCGGTGTGCTGCACAGACACCGTCCACTGCTCGTCGCTGTCGATGGCAAAGGGCAGGACTCCCTCGTTCAACATTCCGGTGAGCATTTCCTGCCAGCGGATCTGATCAATCTTCAGCCACTCCCTGAAGTTTCGCACCGGTTCGGTGGTGAACATGACCATCCCCATGGAACCGACGTGGGCGGTGGTGGCCTGGAGGCGGTGCTTGCGGATGATCTCGTCACAGCCCTTGGTGAGGGTGCGGCAGAGATCGAAGGTCCTCTGGGTCGCCTCCGGGGTGAGGACTTCCCCGAGCGTCGCAAGGCCGGCGGCCACAGAAAGAGGGTTTCCGGCGAAGGTCCCGGCGTGTACGACCGACAGGTCGGCCACCACGCTCATAATCTCGGTACTGGCGCCCACGGCTGCGAGCGGAAGCCCTCCGCCAATCGATTTGGCAACACAGGTGAGGTCGGGCTTCATCTTGAAATACTCGCTGGCTCCGCCGTGCGCAATCTTGGCTCCGGTCTTGACCTCGTCGAAAATCAGAAGGGCGCCGTTGGCGCGGCAGAGTTCGTGCAGCTTCTGCAGGAACCCATTCTCGGGCATGCAGATGCACAGGTTGAGCATCACCGGTTCGACGATGACGGCAGCGATCTGATTCAGATTCGAATCGAAGAGCTGCTCGACCGATCGCAGGTTGTTGAAGGCAGCAACGAGCGTGTTCTGGAGCGTGCCCTCAGGGATACCGGCGGAGTTGGAGACGGCGCGCGGCTGATCGGCTCTCCCGATCTGACCCACTGGTGGTTTGATGCTGACCAGGACGGCGTCGTGGGCTCCATGATAAGCGCCCTCGAACTTGATGATCTTGTCCCTGCCTGTGTAGCCCCGGGCGATGCGCAGAGCGTGCATGGTGGCTTCACCACCCGAGTTGCAGGGCCGCCACTGCTCCTGCCCGAAGCGCCGTCTGAGCTCCTGCCCCAGCTTCACCTCCGATTCGGTCGTCAGGCAGTACAGGCTGCCGCGCTCCGCCTGTTCGCGGACGGCACGCGTCACGGTCGGGTGGGCGTGTCCCGCGAGACCGGCTCCGAAACACATCGCGAAGTCAATGTACTCGTTTCCGTCCACGTCTTTGAGGTGTGAGCCCTTCGCGCTCTCGATAAACAGCGGATGGGGGTCGAAAACACGTACGTGGCTGCTCACGCCCAGGGGAAGCACTTCCCGGGCGGCTTCTGCCAGCTGGCAGGAACGCGGAGTCCTTTCCGCATAGCGCTGCTTTTCCTGATCAAGGTAGCTCATGAGATCCTCTCATCAAAGATGTTCCGGGGCCGGTAACTTCCATGCTATCAAACAGATTGGATGGCCTGCAAGGTGAGGCCCCCCCGGGCTCAACTTGCCAGCGCGGAGAGCGACTGTCCGAGGATGCGCATCGATTCGTCGACATCCTCCGCGCTCACGTTGAGCGGGGGGGCGATGCGCAGGCAGTTCTTGTACAGTCCGCCCCGGCCCACCAGCAGTCCCTGGCGCCGGGTTTCCTCGAAGATGCGTCCGGTTTCATCCGCCAGGGGGGTGCCGTCCTCGGACGCGAACTCGACGGCCTGCATGAGACCCAGGCCCCGAACGTCCCGGATGGCCGGGCACTTTTTCTGGAGGTCGAGCAGGTGGTTGCGCAACCGCTCTCCCTGGATGCGGGCGTTGTCGACGAGGTTCTTCTGCTCGATGTAGTCGAGGGTTGCCAGGGCGGCCGTGGCGCTGACGGGGTTGCCTCCGAAGGTCGAGATGCTCTGGCCTTTGAACGCATCGGCGATGTCATTCCGGGCGATGGTTACCCCGATGGGGATGCCGTTGGCAAGTCCCTTGGCAAAGGTCATGATGTCTGGTTCGACGTTCCAGTGCTGAATGCCGAACATCTTGCCCGTACGGCCAAAGCCGGTCTGCACCTCGTCGCAGATGAAGAGGCCGCCGTGACTTCGGACGATTCGCACCAGCTCCTCGAAGTACCCGGGGGGAGGGGTGATGTAGCCGCCCACTCCCTGTATGGGCTCGGCGATGACCGCGGCAATCCGCCCGGAAGTGGCTGTCTGGATGAGTTCCTCGACGTCCGACGCGCACGCCACCCCACACTCCGGGTAGCTGCGGCCAAGGGCGCAGCGGTAACAGTAGGCAGTGTGAGCGTGGCTGATGCCTCCCAACGAAACGCGCTGGACGCGCCACGGTGATACCCCCGCCAGGCTCATAGTGAGGGCCGACCGTCCATGGTAAGCGTGCCGCAGGACGATGACATCGGTGGCGTCGGTGAACATCTGGGCCAGCAGGACAGCCGTCTCGTTCGCCTCGGTCCCGCTGTTTGTAAAAAACGACTTCTTGAGACCCCCTGGAGCGATGCCGGCGAGACGCTTGGCCAGTTGAACCTGTGGTTCGGTAGGGTAGAGGGTGGAGGCGTGTTGCAACTTTTGCATCTGTGCGATCACCCGATCGGTGATCTCGGGGTTGCAGTGCCCGACGCTGATAGTGAGGATGCCACCGAAGAAATCAAGGTACTCGCGTCCGTCGGCGTCGCACACCCGTCCCATCTTTCCCCGGGTGATCACCACGGGGTCGTCGTAGTAGACGTTCACGCAGGGAAACAGATACTCCTGGTGCCCGCTGATGATGTCGCTGGATCGTCCCATAAAATGCAAAAAGGCCGGAGCCAGGTATGCTCCGGCCGCAAAATTATCATAGCCGAACGTGCCTGGCCGGCGCAACCGGAGGAGGGCTGCCGGTGCGGGTTGGCCGCGGTTCAGCGTCTATTCGTCCGTTCTGAGATGGCGTGCCGCCAGCGCCACCAGGAGTGATGACGCCACCAGAACGAGAGTGGCGATGGCATTCACTTCCGGCGTAATTCCGCGACGCAGCATGGCCCACACCTGCATCGGCAGAGTGTTGTCCCGTCCGGTTACGAACAGCGTGACGACGATCTCATCCATAGAAAGTGTGAATGCCAGGAGTGCTCCTCCCAGGATCGAGGTACGCAGGGAGGGCAGCGTGACATACACGAGAGTTTTGAGCCGGTTTGCATACAGATCCATGGCTGCGTCTTCCACGCGACGATCGAAGCGCCGCAACCGGGCGAGCACCTGTGTAAGGACGATGGGAATGCAGAAGGTGGTATGGCAGAGTGCCACCGTGGTGAGGGACAGGGGCCAGTTTAGGCTCGCGAAGAAGGTCAAGAAAGACACGCCGCTCAGGATGCCTGGCAGAACTATCGGCATCAGCACCAGGCGATGAAGCAGGCCCCGCCCCGGAAACTGGCAGCGATCGAGGCCCAGGGCTCCGGAGGTGCCGAGCAGCACGGCACCTGTCGTTGCCACCGCGGCCACGCGCAGGCTGTTCCACAGCGAACCCAGAAGAGCTCCGTCGGAGAAAAGCTCCCGGTACCAGTGGAGGGTCCAGCCTTCCAGCGGGAAGGATGAGACCGAGGAGGCATCGAACGAAAACAGCACGATCACGGCCAGGGGAAGGTACAGAAAGCAGAAGAAGGCGATGCCGTAAGCGAGGAGGAGCAACCGTGAGAGGCTGGTGCCGGTGCGGCTCACAGCTCCACCCGGCGCAGAGCGCCGATGCGGTCGGCCAGGGTGATCAGAACCAGAACAACCACGAGGATCAGGAACGAAATGGCTGCTCCCAGCGGCCACTGGTACGCGGTGCCGAAAAGATTCCAGATCACCATGCCGATCATCAAGTTCTCCGGGCCACCGACGAGCGTGGCGGCCACAAAGTCGCCGAGCGTGAGGCTGAAGACGAAAGTGACTCCCGTCACCACGCCGGGCATGGACAGGGGCAGCGTCACCCGCCGGAACCGCTGCCAGGGGCTGGCGTACAGGTCGGAGGCCGCTTCTCCCAGATTGCGTGGAATCTTCTCGAGCGAGGCGTAAACAGGCATGAGCACGAACGCCACGTAAACGTGCGACAGGGTCAGCGTGAGCGAGAACTCGCTGTAAAGGAAAGCGGCAATAGGCTCCTGTGTCATGCCGATCCACTGCAGGAACGAGTTGAGAACCCCGTTCTGCCCCAGGATCAGCTTCCAGGCATAGCAGCGGATGAGATACGAGATCCACAGGGGAACGATCGCCATGAAGTACAGGGTCTGTCGCAGTTTTGGAGGAAGATGCACCAGGAAATAGGCAGCGGGGTAAGCGAGAAGCAGGCAGCAGAGGCTGACTTTCGCGGCGATCTTGAATGTCTTGAACATCAGACCCGAGTAAAGCGGGCGGGTCAGGGCCTGGAGGTAATTCTCAGGGGTGAACGTGGGGATGAGGGTTACATACTCGACTTTGAAAAAGGAGATCGCGAAAAGGATCGAGAGGGGGGCCAGGAGCAGAGCCAGACTCCAGAGGCTCACCGGCAGCAGCAGAGGCCAGTGGTGCCGGGTATCGGCGTCCGCCCTCACGACGGGGCGCCCGGTGGTCCGGCCGGCAGGATCACCACATCGGTGGGATCGACGGTCAGTGTTACGGTGGCTCCGGCCGCCTCGTCTGCGAGGTTCCCGGGGCGCGTGGTCACCACCGTGATCCCTCCCTCGAGTTCCACGACCTGGCGCAGCACCGAGCCCGCGTAAACCGATTCACGCACGCGGCCGGAGAAACGGTTCATCTCTCCGCGGGGAGTCCCTTTGGCCAGCGCCCAGCGTTCGGGGCGTATCGACAGGGCGACCTGTGTACCGATGGGGCAGCGCTCGGCCAGCGCGTGCAGTGTGTGCGGACCGAGGCCCACCTGTATGCGCTCGCCGTCAACTCCCACGACCCGTCCTTCGAGCAGGTTTGTCTCGCCGATGAAATCAGCAACGAAGCGGCTCGCGGGCTGTTCGTAAATCTCCCGCGGTGATCCGATCTGCTCGATGCGTCCGGCGTTCATGACCGCCACCCGGTCACTCATGGCCAGCGCTTCCTCCTGATCATGGGTGACGTAGAGGAAGGAGATGCCGACTTCGCGATGAAGCGCCCGCAGTTCGAGCTGCATCTGCCTTCGCAACTTCAGGTCGAGCGCCCCGAGTGGTTCATCCAGCAGAAGTATCTCAGGCCGGTTGACCAGGGCGCGAGCCAGGGCGACACGTTGCTGCTCGCCGCCCGAGAGCTGCCGGGGGCGGCGGCGTTCAAAGCCGGAGAGGGCAACGGCCCGCAGCGCCTCCGCCACCCGCTGCCGGCGCTCGGCTGCACCCACTCCGCGCATCCGCAGACCGAAAGCAACGTTTTCCTCGACGGATAGATGGGGAAACAGAGCGTAGTGCTGGAAAACCGTGTTGATCGGGCGGACGTTGGGCGGTTCGTTCGTGATGTCGTTGCCATGCAGGAAAATGGTGCCTGACGTGGGATCCTCAAAACCCGCCACCATGCGGAGGGTGGTGGTCTTACCGCAGCCGCTCGGACCGAGCAGCGTCAGGAACTCGCCGCGCGGCACGCTGAGATCAATGCCGCGTACGGCCTCTACATCGCCGAACGATTTCGACAGCGCCCGGAGGCGCAGGTGTTCGAGCGGAGCGCGATTGGCCATCAGGCGCACCCGCGGGGGTCAGTGCGCCTTCACCTCATTCCAGACCTCGAGGTAGCGGTCGAGCCGCTCGACATGGGCCCAGAAAGAGAGTTGGTCGAAATAGGACGGATCGTCGATGTGTAGGTTTCGCGCCCGCTCGGGGGTGAGCAGGGCGGCCGTGCCCGGCACGGCCGGGCAGTAGTCGGTCACGTCGGTGAGCTTCTTCTGGGTTTCCGGTTCGAGCAGGTAATTGATCCACTTCTCGGCCAAATCTTTGTGCCGCGTGCCTTTGACAACCATCCAGGAATCGATCCATCCGGTGGCCCCTTCCCGGGGGGTGACTTCTCCTGCATTAAAGCCTTTCCGGCGAAGCTGGTTGGTGATCAGGGGCCAGGAGAGCGCCATGTCAACCTCACCGTTGGCGAACAGGTTGGTGAGCTCTCCGGCCGTAGACCAGAACTTCCGAACCTGCGGCTTGAGCTCGAGCAGTTTCTCTTTCACCTTCTGCAGATCCGTGTCATTGAGGTTGTACGGATCTTGGTAACCCATGTACAGGGCGATGGTGTACAGCGTCGTTGGATCG
>CBEVTG010000059.1:0-8305 GCA_965552745.1 uncultured bacterium | reverse complement strand
CCTGGTTCGACGCGCCATCCAGCACGCCATTGATCACAAACTCCCCAGCGTCACTCTCGTGCACAAGGGCAACATCATGAAGTACACGGAGGGGGCGTTCAAGGAGTGGGGCTACGCCATCGCCAAGAAGGAGTTCGGTGATTCGACGATCGCGGAGAGCGAGCTTTCGTCACAGCCGGATGGCAAGGTCCCCGAGGGCAAGGTGCTCATCAAGGATAGAATCGCGGACTCCATGTTCCAGCAGATTCTTCTGCGCCCGAAGGAGTATTCGGTCGTTGCCACGCCCAACCTCAACGGTGATTACCTCTCTGATGCGGCGGTCGCGCATGTGGGTGGACTGGGGCTGGCCCCGGGCGCCAACATCGGCGACGCCAGCGCGTTTTTCGAAGCCACCCACGGAACGGCCCCCAAGTACGCCGGCCAGGACAAGATCAATCCTGGCTCGGTGATTCTTTCGGGCGTCATGATGTTTGAGCACCTCGGTTGGCAGGAAGCCGCCGATCGAATCGTGAGTGGCCTGGCGGGCGCCATCAAGGCTCGCACCGTGACCTACGACCTGGCGCGGCAAATGGAAGGAGCCAAGGAAGTCCGCTGCTCGGAGTTCGCCGAGGCGATCGTCCGCCAGATGAAGAAGGCCTGAGCGCGCCGGAGGCCAGTGGAATTTCAATGAAAACCAGGGTCACGGTCGTCGGGGCTGGCAACGTCGGTGCCACCACAGCCCAGCGCATCGTCGAGCGTGAGCTTGCCGATGTAGTGTTGGTCGATGTTGTGGAAGGTATCCCGGAGGGGAAGGCACTCGATCTGAGGGAAGCCGCGCCGGTCGAGCGGCATGACGCCCGGGTGGTGGGGGCTTACGATTACGCGGCCACTGCCGATTCCGACATCGTTGTCATTACCGCGGGCCTGGCGCGTAAGCCTGGCATGAGCCGGGATGACCTGCTTCTCAAGAATCATCAGATCGTGAGCAGCGTGGTCGAACAGGCTGTCAAGCACTCGCCCGATGCTCTCCTGCTGGTGGTGAGCAACCCGCTCGACGCCATGGTCTACACGGCGTTGAAGACCAGTGGCTTCCCCCGCGAACGAGTCATCGGAATGGCCGGCGTGCTCGACTCAGCCCGTATGAGAAGCTTTATCGCGGAAGAGTTGGATGTGTCGGTGGAAAATACGCATGCCTTCGTGCTGGGAGGCCACGGCGACGCCATGGTGCCCCTGCCGCGCTACTCGACCGTTGCCGGGGTGCCGATCACCAAACTGATGAAGAAAGAGCGCATCGACCAGATCGTCGATCGCACGCGCAACGGCGGTGCCGAGGTGGTGGCGCTGCTCAAAACCGGCAGCGCATTCTACGCTCCCTCGTCCGCAGTCGTGGAAATGGTCGAGGCCATCCTGCATGACAAGAAAAAGATCCTGCCCTGCGCGGTCTACCTGCAGGGAGAGTACGGTATCCGGGATTGCGTCGCCGGTGTCCCTGTCAAGCTGGGCACCGGGGGGCTCCAGCAGATTATGGAGATCGATCTCGAAGCCGACGAGAAGGCGGCTCTCGAGCGCTCGACCGAGGCAGTGCGCGAGCTCATTGCCAAGCTGCCTCTCTAGTTCACTATAATTCCCTCCATCGTGAAGATCGTTCCCTCGCAGGCTTGGGGTGCCGGTCCGCGGACCGCTGCAGCCGGATCCGGGAGGTCGACCCCTTTCTGTGGGAAGCTTCGGGTAATGGAGAGCGTCCGGTGTCCCGGCTGATCAACAACGTCGTGGCGTGGATGCGTCGGAACTGGCTGGTGCTCGCGCTGGTCATTGGGGGCGGACTCATTTATCTGCCCTCCCTCGATCACCCGTTCATCTACGACGACACGATCAACATCGTACGCAACCCCAGCATCCGCCAGCTGTCCAACACCCCGAGGTTCTTTCACGAAGCGGAAACGGCCACCAGCAACATGTCGTTCGTGGTTGTCTACAGACCGCTCAGCACGTTCTCGTACAGCATCGATTACGCCCTGTTTCGTCTGAACCCGTCCGGATACATCCTGCATAACCTGCTGCTGCATCTGCTGGCGGTCGCGGTGTGCGTCTCCCTTTTTCGCGCTCTGACACAGAGCGCCTGGCTGGCCGCCGCCGCGGGGTTGGCGTTTGCGCTGCACCCTGTCCAGACCGAATCGGTGAACTGGCCGACAGGTCGCGCGACGATCCTGTTCGCGTTGTTCTACCTTCTGGCGGTGCGCCTCTACATTGCGGCGGCGGGTGGCGGGCGACGGGTGTCTTCGGGCTGCGCAAGCACCGGAGAGGTCGCCTCAACGAGCCGCGCGCGATCCGGAGTTCTGTGGAGCTTGTCGTGGATCGCGGCCGCCGCGGCCCTGTGGTCGAAAGAGATGGCGGTCACGCTCCCCGCGGTTTTGTTGCTGGTGGAATGGTTGATCCCGTCCCGGCCAGGCAGCCGCTGGAGCCGGAGGGCATGGCAGTTGTTGCCCTACGCGGTGCTGGCCGCGGCGTACGTGGGCGTGCGCGCTATCGTCCTCGGTGGGTTGATGTCTCGGCACGAGTACTGGGGAGGATCCATTCTCAAGACGTTGCAGGCTTCGGGCCGAGTCATGCTGCGCTATGCGCAACTGCTGTTGCTGCCGGTGAACCAGAACCTGGAGCATGTGGTGCCGATTGCGGAGACAAGCGTGGATCCTCTGGGTCTTCTGGGAGTGCTCTTTGCCGCCGGAGCGATCCTCCTGGTGGTTATGCTCAGGAAGCGGTATCCCGTGTCCGCGTTGGGTCTGTTGTGGATCGGGATCATCCTGTCCCCGGTGCTCAACATCACCCCGTTCTACGGCCTGATTGCGGAGCGGCATCTCTATCTCGTCCTTCCGGGATTCGGTCTCATTCTGGGGGATGTGATTGCCCGGCTGGCCGGGTGCGCAGCAGTCGGCGGGGAGCCCGCGGGTGTGGCGCGCTCTCCGAAATTGTCCGAGCCACGGCAGAGGGTTGCGGCGGTGCTGCTCGTGGCCATCGGAATCGGATACGCGACGGCGGCGATGGCACGGAGCCGGTTGTGGGGAGACGAGGTTCTCCTGTGGGAGGACACAGTGGCCAAGTCACCTACGAAGCTCAAGGCCCATACCAATCTGGGGCTCGCGTACCTGCGCCAGGACCGGCTGGGCGAGGCGGTGGATCAGTTTCACAAGGCGCTCGAGATCTATCCGCGGAGCGCCGGTGCTCATGCCAGCCTGGGCCTCGTGCACCTGACGCGCAACCAGCCGAAGCTGGCGGTCGAGTCTCTTCTGCGGGCCCTCGAGGAGAGACCGCGCAATCTGGATGCACTCCGCCACCTGGGCATGGCCTACCTGCGCCTGTCGCGCTGGAAGAAGGCTGAAGAGATCGCACGCCGGGCTCTGGACATCCGCGAGGAGCTGGGCATGCGCTACCTGTTTGGTGCGGCGCTGATGAAGCAGGACCGCCTGCCGGAGGCTGAAGAGGCGTTCAGCCTGATCCTGGACCGGGACCCTGATTACGGAGACGCGCTACGCCAGATGGGAATCATCCGTTACCGCCAGGGACGCGCCCAGGAGGCGGAACAGTATTACCGGCGTGCCCTTGTGGTGGGGCCGACCCCCGATCTGTATTTCAATCTCGCCGTGCTGGAACTCGGGAAAGGCGATTACGCTGCCGCCGCCGCCGATTTTGGGCGCTCCAGGGAACTGGCTCCCGATGTGGTCGAGGTAGCGCTGCGTCAGGCTCACGCGGAGATCCTCCGCGACCTGCGCGGTAAGGTCCGCCCCGATTTCCTGCGCTCTCTGCGGCCCGAGCTCCTGCGGGAGCACGCCGCCGTCACCCGCTCGATGCGTGGTCTGTCCGGGCTCGCTGAGATCAGCTCACGTCTCGAGCCGGCCGCCGACCTGCGCGCGACTCCCGAGGCGCGGCTCGCTGTTCTCGCCACGCTTGCGCTGTTGGCGCGCAGCCAGGGAAATCTCGCCGGGGCACGCGCCCACTATGAAACCATGCTCGCGGAAGGAGGAGATGCTACGCACCTCCATGTGGCTATCGGGGAGATGGCGGCCCAAACGGGGGAGTATGAGCTCGCGGAGCGGCACATGAGGCAGGCGCTCGAGCTCGACAGCACGCTCGTTCAGGCTCACGGGAGGCTTGCTTTTCTGGCCCGGATGCGTGGTGACACGGCCGGCGCCCTGTCTCGCTATGAAAGGGTTCTCTCCCTCGTTCCCGATCACCCGGCGGCGTTGGATGGCCGTTGCATTTCTTACTACGACCTGGAGCGCTGGCAGGAGTCATTGCGATGTTTCGAGGCGCGCGTTGCCGCCGTTCCGGAGCACCCCCAAGCGTACTACTACCTGGGCCGGCTCTATCGCCGAGCCGGACGGGCCGAAACCGCGCAGCGAATGTTCGATCGCCACCGGGAAATTCGCCGCTCCCGGGAGGGTTCGGGACTCGGCGTCGCGACGATCGAGGAGTGAGCCGGATGCCAGAGCGTGTTCATTTTAACGGGATGCTGCCAGGATTCTTGACAGCGCTCGTTGTCGGTGCTGCAGTCGCCGGGGGAATGGTGAGCGATTCTGCGGCCGCGGACGGTGACCCCGGCATCCGTTTTGTGGAGGTGACCGGTACTTCCGGGATACGCATGACCAATGTGTGCGGCGAGAGAAGCAAGGATTATGTGGTGGAATCGATCGGTACAGGTGCGTGCTGGTTCGATTATGACAGGGATGGCGATCCCGATCTCTTCGTGCCGAACGGCGCACGCCGGCCTGATGCCGGAGCTCCGAAGGAATCGAGCGATGCCCTGTTCCGCAATGACGGGAAAGGACGGTTCGTGGATGTCACGGAAGCAGCGGGTCTGGTGACTCGCGAGTGGAGCGTCGGCTGTGCGGCCGCGGATGTGGATGGCGACGGCTGGATTGATCTTTATGTGACGCAGTTCGGAGCCAATCGGTTGTACCGCAACAGCAAGAACGGTCGCTTCGAGGAAATCGCATCCCGATCCGGCGTGGCCAATGCCCACATGAGCGCCGGTGCGGCTTTCGCCGACGCCGATGGCGACGGCGATCTGGATCTGTATGTCGCTAACTACGTGGAGATTGACTGGCTCACGGCACGCAAACGCGGTTGCACGTTTCGGGGACTGAAAGTGTATTGCGGACCTCTGGGACTCGAAGCCGGGCCGGATGCCTACTACCGCAACAGGGGCGACGGCAGCTTCGAAGACGGAACCGAAGATGCGGGCCTGGGAAGACTTCGGGCCCTCTATGGACTGGGCGTGGTGTGGGGAGACATCGACAACGATGGGGATCCGGACCTCATGGTAGCCAACGATTCCGTGCCCAATTACATGATGATCAATCAGAACGGAAAGTTCACAGAGGTGGGTACCGAGGCGGGAGTGGCGTTCAACAGTGACGGATTCGAGCAGGCCGGCATGGGATTGGATCTCGGCGACTACGACAACGATGGATGGTTTGATCTATTCATCACCAATTTCTCTCACGACTACGCCACGCTGTACCACAATCTGCACGACGGTACCTTCGAGGATGTCACGCTGCGCGCCGGGTTGGGAGAGCCGACGCTCTGGACGCTGGGCTGGGGTACGAGCTTTGCGGACTTTGACAACGATGGCTGGATGGATCTCTTCCTGGCGAACGGCCACGTTTTCCCTGAGACCGATCAGAACGATATCGGTACCTCATACTCCCAGTGGAATCAGCTGTTCATGAATCAGGGCGGGCGGCGCTTCGCGGAACGTACTGAACAGGCCGGCCTCAAGGAACTGGCGCCGCGCTCCTGGCGTGGCGCGGCGTTCGCAGACTACGACAGCGACGGCGATATGGATGTGTTCGTGGTGGCCATCGATGATGCTCCGGCATTGTTGCGCAACGATGGCGGCGAGAAATCCTCCTGGATCGGATTCGCTCTGGAAGGACGTCCTCCGAACCGGCAGGCGATCGGCGCCCGCGTCACCCTGTTTCACGGCGGCCGGCGCCAGATGGCTGAGGTGCGCGCCGGAGGAAGCTACGCCAGCCAGAACGATCAGCGGCTGCTCTTCGGCCTGGGCGCCGCCACGCGCGCGGATCGGGTGGAGGTGCGCTGGCCTTCGGGAGGGCGGCAGGTTCTCACGGATCTGGCCGTCCGCCGCTATCACCGGGTGGAGGAGAAGGACGCAGCAAAGGAGGGGGAGTGAAGCGCGAGCGTGGATCGCGGAAGAACCGCCGGAAATCGACAGGACGTGCAGCTCCCACCGGACGCCGCAGTGCGCGGGCGGGAGCACTGGACGGCGTTCGTGTGCTCGACCTGACCCGCGCCATGGCGGGTCCGTACTGCACGCTCATCCTGGGTGATCTGGGGGCGGAGATCCTCAAGATCGAGGAACCACAGAAGGGAGATGAAACACGCGCCTGGGGACCTCCGTTCGTACGCGAGGAGAGCGCGTACTTCATGAGCGCCAATCGCAACAAGAAGTCGGTGGCCATCAACCTGAAGCATCCGACGGGTCGAAAGTTGCTCGAGCGTCTGCTTCCTCTCAGCGACGTGCTGGTCGAGAACTTCAGGCCGGGGACGCTGGCCCGGTTGGGCTTCGATCCGAAGCGTCTGGAACGCCGCTACCCGAAGCTGATCGTCTGCTCGATCTCGGGGTACGGGTCTGACGGGCCCGATCGGGATCGGCCCGGCTACGATCTCATTCTCCAGGGTGAGGGGGGGCTCATGAGCCTCACCGGTGAGCGTCACGGTCCTCCGAGCAAGGTCGGGGTAGCGGTGGCGGACATCGGGGCCGGGATGTTCGCGGCCCTCGGGGTGCTGGCGGCGCTCACCGCGCGCGAGCGGAGCGGCCGCGGCCAACGCGTGAGCACCTCCCTGCTGGAAGGGCAGGTTGCCTGGCTGACCTACATGGCGGGTAACTATTTCGCGACCGGCCGCAACCCTGAGCGACCGGGAAACGCCCATCCGTCGATCGTTCCTTACCAATCGTTCCAGACGCGCGATATCCCGCTGACCGTGGCGGTCAACAACGAAAAACTGTGGGAGGGTTTCTGCAGGGCACTGGGTCTCGGGCGCCTGCGCGACGATCCGCGCTACGCTACCAACCCACAGCGCGTCCGCAACCGCGACACCCTGGTGCCCGAGATCGAGGCGTACTTCGCCGCCGCAAGCGGCCGTGACATCCTGAAGCGACTGCGCAGCGCGGGCGTACCGTGTGGGCCAATCCGCACGGTTGCCGAGGTGTGCGAGGATCCGCAGGTGTTGCACCGCCGCATGGTGCGTCGCATGCGGCATCCGGTCGCGGGTCCTGTTCGCCTGCTCGGGAATCCGATCAAGCTGTCCCGGACAGCCGGCTCAGCCGGCACCTCACCGCCAACGCTCGGACAGCACACGGACGAGATCCTCAGGCGCCAGCTGGGCCTGCGCGCCGGTGAGATCCGCGCCCTGCGTGAAGCGGGTGCTATCCGCTAAGTGCCTGGCGGCGGCTCAGAGCTTGCCTTTGAGGATGTCTTTGAGATCCAGCAGGAAGGCGATGAAGATGAGCACGGAGCCGAGCCCGAGCGTGATGACCATCGCGTAGGTGAAAAGGTCCCAGCCGTTCATGATCTCTCCGTCACCTCTCCTGTCGCGGACACTCCAGCACACGAGGCGTTTACGCCGGATGCGCCCACGGCAATCTACAGTCTAGTCCCGGGGGAGCCGGATCACAAGGCCGCTCATCTCCCGTCGGCGGAGGATGAGTTCACGTCTCCGGCACTCACGCCAAGCGGCCGCGTACCGTGCGACCGATGCCAGAGGGCCGATAGAGCATAGACAACCGGTCCGCTGACGATCCCGACCACACCGAAGCCGATCGTGAAGTGTTCACCGGAGTTGATCAGCTCGTTAACGCTCGTATAGATTGCGGCCACCGCCACTGCCAGCGGTGGCAGGAAAACGGCAGCAAAACCCCAAACCCCGCCCCGAATCCTGAACGAGCGCTTGAGACCCGGCTCACGGTACCTCAGGAATATGGCCGCGAGGAAGACCAGAAGGGAGGCGGGGATGATCAGCCAGATGTCCACGGTGAGCAGGCGCTCGAATGGAAGCAATACCAGTAAGCTGTAGACCGCCACGTTGAACAGGATCGCGTTACGCGGAGTGCCGTATCGTGCGTGGGTGCGGGCCAGCCATGCGGGCAGGAAGCGATCTTCCGACATGGCGAACTGGATGCGCGTGTACGGCACCAACAGGCCGTTGAACAGCGACACGCATCCGGCCGTCGTGCCCAGGGTGACCAGCGCCGCCAGCGCAATCCCTCCGTACGGCACAAAGTCACCGATCTCCCGGGCGATAT
>CBEVTG010000058.1:0-8498 GCA_965552745.1 uncultured bacterium | reverse complement strand
TGAGCAGGTGCTTGGGGAACGGCTCGACGGACGCACCGACATCTTCTCGCTGGGTGTGGTGCTCTACGAGGCCATGAGCGGAGAGAAACCGTTTCAGGAGGACGAACGTACGAGCGCCGTGTCACGGATCTTGAAAACTCCACCGCCTCCACTGCGGCGCCGTGTTCCAAGTCTCTCACGCCAGATCGAGCGCATCGTTATGCGCTGTCTGGTGAAAGAGCGTGACCGCCGGATTGGAAGCATGTCGGAACTCAATGTCGCGCTGCGCGCGGCCCTGCCAAAGCGAGAGCGGCTGCGCCCCCGTCTGCTGATCAGCCTGGCCAGCAAGCTGGAGGAGGCAGTCGCACCGGGAGGCGAAAAGCGAAGGGTTGATATCGATGCCGGAACCGATCGCCGTGGACACTTCCCGCCGCCGAAGTCGCTGAGCTTCGCCGCAGCCCTGGTCGTGGCTGCCGGCCTGGGGTTCCTCTTCTGGAGCAATCCCCTCACGGGCGGCAGCGCGAAAGGGGAATCCGCGTCGGGTCCGACCACGGACCCATTAGTGGAGGCAGCCGATCGTCGCGCGAGCCCGGTGGCGGCGGCGCCCGGTTTCCTGAAAGTCGTGGCCAGGCCGTGGGCCGAGGTGCGGGTGGACGGTGAGCTCTACGACACGACACCGTTCGCCGATCCGATTCGCCTTTCCCCGGGCAAACACACAATCGAGCTCGTGCACGAATCGCTTCCCCCCCGACTGTTCAAGATCATTTCCCAGTCCGGGGAGACCAAGGTGCTGAATGTGGATCTACGGCACTGATTGGCGTGGCGTGTCACGCCTGGGCCTGGCCCTGGTTCTGGCCGCGGCGTGTGCGGCTCCCGGCCTTGCCGCCAGATCCTCCGGCGCGCGGTCCAGGGTTCTCCAGCACAAGGTCAAGAAGGGACAGACGTTAGCCGGACTGGCGCTGGACTACTACAAGGACAAGGACCGTTTCGAGATCCTCGCCCGCGTCAATGGCATTGATCCCCCCTACCGGCTCAAGACCGGCCGCAAGGTGCAGATTCCCCTCTGCTCCAGCTACACCGTGAGATCCGGCGACACGCCTTCCGGGATCGCCCAGAAACAGTTCGGCGGCGCCTCCCGGTACCCTCTGCTGATGGAAATGAACGGCCTGCCCACCACGGGGTCGCTGCGGAAAGGCCAGAAGCTCGAAATCCCTGCAGTCATTAACCACACTCTGGGCCACGGGGAAACCCTGGGCGGCGTGGCGAAACGTTACTACGGCGACGCCTCACGTGTTTCATGGATTGCCGATTTCAACAGCATCACCCGGCCGAATCGAGTCAAGCGTGGCACCCGACTGGAAATCCCCCTGGCCGGCTTCCTGCCGGGCCGGACAGCTTCCAAACCGAAGCGTACCGGCTCGGCCCGTAAGAAGCCACCGCCTTCATCCAGTTCTCAATCGAGTCGGAAATCGGCGACGCGTTCCACCCCACCCAAGACTCCAAAAAAGACTGCGCGGAAAGCAGCCAGTTCAACTGCGCCCAGCCCGGCCGTGGAGAGCGCAGTGGCTCTCTATCACAACGGAGAATACCGTCCGGCGGGCAGAGCACTGGATCGCATCCTCGAGAAGAACTCCCTGGGGCGCGACGAGAGGGCCCGGGCACTGCGCTTCCGCGCATACTGTGCCGTCGCCACGGGAGATACCCGAACCGCGGCGCGTACCTTCCTGGCTCTTCATAAGGCAGCTCCCGCGTGGAAACCGGATTCTACGCTGGACTCTCCGAAGATCCGGCGTGCCTTCGCCAAAGCCATCTCCTCCCCGGGCTCCTGAGCTTCACGGCAGGCCTGGCCCTGCCCGGATGGCCGGACTCACCTGCGCTATAATGCTTTTTCCCGCATGCCTTCCCCCGCCCGCCTTCTGGTCCTCTCAGCCCTCGTTCTTCTCGGCGCCCTGCTGATCTTTCTCTGGCGGCCGTCCGGATACGAGTCGCTTGTGGATTCCTCCTCCCGGGCAAGCGGAGCGTACAGCCCGGGAGTGGCCCTCGCCTCCAGGCCCGCCACCGGCGGTGAGCCTGGAGATGTCGAGTGGGAAAAGGCTTACCACCACAACAACCTGGGCGTGGCGCACATGGAGCAGCACCGATATGGCACTGCGGCGGAGGAATTCCAGCGCGTCACGGTCATCGCCCCCAATTGGGTGGTGGGGCACATCAACCTCGGCATTGCGTTCTACAGCGCCCACAAGAACGAGAAAGCCGAGACGGCCTTCAGACGTGCGCTCGAGATCGATCCGGGCTTGCCCTACCCCCACTACGGCCTCGGGCTTCTGCAGAAGGTTCGCGGCGAACGCGAACTGGCGATCGGCTCCTTCGAGCGCGTTGCTCAGATCGATGCGCAGGATGCAGACTCGCACTACAACCTCGGCCTGCTTTACCAGTGGACCGGAGACTGGGAGAAATCCACCCGCCATCTAGAAGAGGCCATGAAGCTCGATCCGACCAACGCCTCCGCGGTCTACAAGCTGGCCACCGCGCTCATCAACTCGGGCCGCACGGAACAGGGCCAGGCGATGATGGAACGGTTCCGGAAGATGAGCGCCGATCCCTCCCTCGGAACCACTCGCGGGCTGCAGTACGGGGAACAGGGTCGGTACGCCGAGGTCGTGACTGGTACACCGGAAACAGCGTTCGGAACCGGGGAAGCTCCTGCTCCCGTTCCGATCCGCTTCGTGGATGTGGCCCGGCAGGCCGGTCTGACATTCCGCCACCTGGGACCAGGTGATGCACCGGGCGGCAGCGATGATGCCCCCGACGATCCACGCCGCCGCGGCTCTGGCGCCGCCATCGGCGATGTAGACGGTGACGGCCTGCTCGATCTGTGCTTTGCAGATGTGGGAGGCGCGTCCGGCCCGGCTTTGCGGCTGTACCGGAATGCTGGAGGGATGAAGTTCACCGACGCCACGGCCGCCGCGGGGCTCTCGGTCAAGGGAACAGCTCTGGCGTGTTACCTGGGTGATCTCGATAACGATGGAGATCTCGATCTGTTCCTGAGCGCTGCGCAGGGCGGAAATCGTCTATTCCGCAACGACGGCCAGGGAAAATTCTCCGACTCCACCGGCAAGGCCGGCCTTCCCAGGGACGGCGGCAGCGCGGGTGGAGCGCTCGCCGATGTGGATCACGATGGTGATCTCGATCTTTACTTGCTGCCGGCCGCTGCACACGGTCGCACGGACGGTGGCAAGGCCTCGCCCGCCAACGGAACCCCACAACTGTGGATCAACGACGGCAGCGGCACCTTTCTTCGCGCGGGCCCAGAGCAGGCGCCCCAGACCCGGACCCAACGGCCGACCGGTCTGGCGTTCTCCGATTTTGATAACGACCGCGACATCGACTTCATCCTGGCCGACGGCGACGGCACTCCCCAGCTGTACAGCAACCTGCGCGGCGGCCGGTGGGAGGACGTGGCCGACTCCCGCGGACTGGGCAACATCTCATCGGCGCGTTCAGCCGCCTTCGGGGACTTCAACAAGGATGGCTTCATGGATCTGGCCCTGGCGGGAGCCCAGCCGGCGCTCCTGTGGCAGAACGACAAGGGAGTTCGTTTCCGTCCCGTGCATCCTCGCGGGCTCGAAGCAGCTCCCGAAACCCTGAGCCCCGTCTTCCTCGACTTTGACAACGACGGATTTCTCGATCTGTTCTCGGCTGGAGACGGTCAACCCTCGTTGCTGCTGTGGCGGAACCTCGGCGGCGGCCGTTTTGCCGACGCCTCCTCCACCTTCGACACGGAAACAAAAAGCATGAGCGGGTTGCGCGGTGCCGTGGCCGCGGATCTGGACAGGGACGGGGATCTCGACCTCCTGGTGACGCGCAACGGGGGCGCCCCTCTGCTGCTGCGCAACGACGGCGGCAACCGCAACAAGTGGCTCAGGGTGCGCACTCGCGGTGTCCGATCCACCAAACAAGGCATCGGCACCAAGGTTGAAGTGCAGGCCGGTGGATTGTGGCAAAAGGCGGAGGTGAACGGCGGCAGCGGCTATCTCTCCCAGGGACCGCCCGAGCTGATGTTCGGGCTGGGAAAGAGGACCGGGGCCGAGTTCGTGCGCCTGCTCTGGCCGGGCGGGGTGCTGCAGTCGGAAATGGAGATCGCCGCCGGGCGCTCACTGGAGGTCGAGGAGCTGGACCGTAAGGGATCCTCGTGCCCCGTGCTCTACACCTGGGACGGCACGCGCTTTGCCTTCGTCAACGACTTCATCGGAGGAGGTGGTATCGGCTTCCTGGTGGCTACGGGGCGATACACGCGCCCCGACCCGACCGAGTACGTGATGATCGATGGCGCGCAGCTTCAGCCCCTCAACGGCTGGCTCGAGCTTCGTGTCGTACAGCAGCTCGAGGAAGTCGCTTACCTCGATCGGCTCGAGCTGGTGATCGTCGATCACGCCGCCGACACCGAAATTCTGCCGAACGAACGCTTCATGACCGAGCCCCCCTATCCGGAGTTCGAGGTGTACGAGATCTCTAAGAAGGTGTTGCCACGCGCCGCAAGCGACGGCAACGGGCGCGACCACACGGCGGCTCTGCAGCGCGTCGACCGCATCTACGCCGACGGCATACGTCTCCTCCCCTGGCCCGGTTACGCGGCGCCGCACGAGCTGATTCTGGAGTTCGGCTCCGAGGCCGCGGCGGATGGCTGGAAGCTGTTTCTGAACGGCTGGGTGGATTACGGCTACTCGTACTCCAACTACGCTGCAGCCCAGGCGGGACTCGGCCTCACGCCTCCCCGGCTGGAGCGTGCGGCAGGAGGAGACTGGGAGGTTGTGACCGCAAACACCGGATACCCCGCCGGTAACTCCCGGACCATGGTGGCGGCAAGCGAGATCTCCTGGGCCGGAGACGACCGGCGCCTGCGCCTGTCCACCAACATGAGGATCTACTGGGATCAGGCATTCCTGGCGCGGCCGGCTCGCCTCGAGCCCGATCGTCTATCCTACCTGCGGGTCGCGCGGGCGGATCTTCACTTCCTCGGATTTCCGCGCGAGTTCAGTCCCGACGGGCGTAAACCCTATGTGTACGATTATTCGCTTGCGGCAAGTACCTTCCCCTGGAAGAGCATGCGCGGGCGCTTCACACGCTACGGTGACGTGAGGGAGCTGCTTTTGCACACCGATGATCGATTCGTCATCATGAACCGCGGAGATGAGATCGCACTGAGTTTTGATGCGCGGCGGTTACCCTCCCCGCGGCCGGGATGGAAGCGTGATTACCTGCTATTTGCCGACGGGTATGCCAAGGACATGGATCCGCACGGCGCCCACCCGGACACCGTCGAGCCCCTGCCGTTCCACACCATGACCGGGTACCCCTACGGCCCCGGGGAGCTCTACCCCGGTGACCCAATCCATCAAGATTACATCAAGAAATGGAATACTCGGGAGCTATGGACCGAGTGAGAAAGACTATTCTTCTTCACGCAGCCGGTCCCTGAGCCGGCCGATCTCCTGGTAACGCTCCCGAAGGCGGCGGATCAAATCCTCTGTGGATTCTTCCGCGAGGGTTTCATTGAGCTCGTCTGAATCGAGGTCAGCCTCCCGGGACCTGCGGCGGCTCTTTCCCCAGGACCGGGGCGACGGTGGCTGCTCCACCTCATCATCCATCATCTCCCTGGCCCGCCGGCGGCCGCGGCGCTCAGAACGCCGCAGCTTGCGATCGATGACCTCTGTGCGCTCTTCGGGCTCCAGGCGGTAATCGGAGAGCATCAGCAGCTGCTCTTCCATGCGCCCCAGGCGAATCAGGAGACGATCGTGGTCACGCCTCAACTCATCGTAGAGCCGCTTGGGAACAAATTTTTGCAGAATATCGTCGAGATCATCCATAGATAGGGAAGATTCTACTGCAACCGCTAGACGAACTACATGCGGCGGTTGCGCCCGAAGACGAGGCGGCGGTCGCCATTGCGGTTTCCGCCTACGCTCCACGGGGGCTCGTTGCTGCAGGTACAACGCTCAAAGAACCTGCGGATCTTACGCTTGGCCTGGTTTTCGATCTGGCGCACCCGCTCCCGGCTCAGGCTCATGCTCGACCCGATTTCTCTCAACGTCATCCCGTTCTCGCCGTCAAGACCGAAGCGGCCCACCAGAACCTCACGCTCCTGGCTGGTAATGTTCAGCATGGCCGCGTGCAGGAGGCGGGAGTTCTCGCTGCGAATGAGGTTTTCCTCCGGTGAAGCCAGGCTGGCGTCCACCAGGAATTCGGATACCGAGGTCCCCTGGTCCCGGCCCACTCGCTCGTCGAGCGACATTTCCCGAACACGGTTGTGCAAGACCTGGTCGACGTTCTCACGCCGTTCGCCCAGGCGTTTGCTGATCTCAGATCGGTCGGGGCGGCGGCCCAGCTGCTGCGTCAAGGCCACCTCGGCTCCGTTGATGCGCCGGTACTTCTTTATCTGGTAGGAAGGCAGGCGAACTATCGTCGACTGTTCCGAAAGCGCCTTGAGGATCGACTTGCGGATCCACCAGATGGCGTAGGTGATGAACTTGGTTCCCTTCGAGCTATCGTAACGACGGGCCGCCTCGAGCAGGCCCACGTTACCCTCGTTGAGGAGATCCTCGAACGACAGGCCGAAATTACGGTACTCGCTGGCTATCTTGACGACGAAAGAGAGGTTGGATTGGACGAGTTTTTCGAGGGAAGCCAGGGAGCCTTCATTGAGGCCCGAGGCGAGACCCCTCTCCTGCTCATGTGTGAGGATGGGGAACTTGCTGATCTCGGAGAGGTACTTCAGTGTCGACGGACTTAGTGGTTGCCGCATTCTTCCCACTCGGCGTCGGCCTCCGAATTATTTCCAGTGGCTGGACCGGCCTACCGGTCCCCTGACTTCAATTCTCTGGCTTTTCCCGTATCCGTACTTGGAGTTTGATAAGTTTAGCCAGTGCCGAACTCTGTGTAAAGAAAAAAATTCACGAAGATCCGCACTGGGAGCGGATCTTCGCGGACCGTCTCTTGTCCGCGGGTTACACGCGCGGGTGCAGCGCTCGAACCGGCTCCGCTCCACAGCCGGGATCGCATCTTCCTCCCGGGTACCCGCGACACAACTGATAACAGAAAACACACTTAGGCGCGGCAGCGTATCCGGAAGACACGCCCTCGGATCGTATGCCGGACTTGGGAAGATCCTGGCGTAGAATGCGCTTCCTGCTGCTCCGGCTCCTGCCGGCGGCACAGGAATCTCACGATGCCCCACCGCCGACACACGGTCCTGCCCACGGGAAAGCTTCCCGCCGATCTGCTCGCCCGCCTGCTGGGCCGCTATACGCCTGGCGCTCCGGGTCTGATCCAGGGACCCGCAACTGGAGAGGACGCGGCGGTGATCGCCTGCCACCGCGGATGGATCGCCTTCAAGGCAGATCCGATCACCTTCGCAGGTGCCGACCTCGGCGCCTACGCCGTGGATGTCAACGCCAACGATCTCGCCACGCGCGGCGCGCGTCCGAAATGGTTTCTGATGACACTGCTCCTGCCGGAGAAAAAAACCCGTGCCGCGGACGTCGAGCGCATCTTCAAGGACGTACACCGCGCATGCAAACGACTCGGAGTCACGCTCTGCGGCGGACACACCGAGATCACCGCCGGACTCGAGCGTCCCATTCTCGCAGGCGCCATGCTCGGAACACCTCTGGTGCGCAGAGCTCTGCGAACGGCGGACGCGCGCACGGGAGATCGGCTCCTGTTGAGCAAGGGGATCGCCCTTGAGGGAACGAGCGTGCTGGCCAGCTCCCTCGAAAGGAGACTTTCGCGCCGCTGCAGTGCGAATCTCCTGCGCCGCGCTTCGCGTTTGTTGAGGCAACCCGGCATCTCGGTGGTGCGAGAGGCACGGCTGGCCCTGAGTGCCGGCGGCGTTCGGGCCATGCATGACCCGACCGAAGGTGGGCTCGCCACCGCCCTGCACGAGATGGCGGACGCCGCCGGCGTCGGTCTCGAGATCGACGGCGATCAGATTCCCGTGCTACGCGAGACACGCGCGCTCTGCGAGCTTCTCGGTGTGGATCCTCTTGGCACACTCGCCTCGGGGGCGCTGCTGGTGTCCGCGGCGCCGCGCCGGGCGGCGGCGATCCTGACGCGCTGGAGGCGCGCGGGGATCGCGGGCGCCTGCATCGGGTCCATCGTGCCGCGGGCGCGGGGCCGCCGCCTGCGAACGCATGGCCGGCTTCGTCCGCTCCCCCGCTTTGAGCGAGACGAGGTGGCCCGCTTGCTCGGCGGCGGCTGAACCGACCGATCCTCACAGATCGAACACGACATCGGCGCTCCAGACTCCGGCCACCTGCGTGATCCGCAAGCCATGGAATGTGGCCGCCTTGACCTCCTGGCGCACATGGTGCCGCCTGGAATCGAACTGCTCCCCCTCCAGCGCGGCCACGAGGCGGGTCCCCGATTCGATGTGGATACGGCCCGAGACCAGAACCCACCGGCCGACAGTGTGGAGGTAGATAAGCTCGTTGAGCCAGTCAACCAGAAGTGACTCCGTGTCG
>CBEVTG010000057.1:0-8520 GCA_965552745.1 uncultured bacterium | reverse complement strand
TAACGAACTCGGCCAGCACTTTCGCCTGGTGTGGAACCGCCCCGAGACCTCCACCGACTACCACCTTGAAGCCGCGCTTTCCGTTCTCGACGCGGGCCACGTACCCCATGTCGTGCATCTGCACCAGCCCGCAGGCCTCATGCTCGCATCCGGAAAACGCGGGCTTGAACTTGCGGCCGAAGTCCTGTACATCGGCGTGGCCCAGCAGGAACTGCATGAGAGCCCGCGCGTAGGGCGAGATATCGAACGACTCCGTGCGGCACACCCCGGCCAGAGGACAGCCGGTAACGTTGCGCACTGAGTTCCCGCACGCTTCCCGCGTGGTGATTCCCACCGCCGCCAGGCGCCGCATCAGATCGGGCGTGTCGTCGACGTGGACGTAGTGAAGCTGGATGTCCTGCCGGGTGGTGATATGCAGGATGCCGTCCGAATATTCCTCGCACAGATCGGCCAGGACCTCGAGCTGCTGCGGGGTGATGCCACCGTACGGGATCTTGATGCGCTGCATTCCGGGGGCATCCCACCGCGTGTCGGGCCCTTTGACGAGGTCTCCCGAGGGATAGGCCAGCTCGCGCGTGGCCACGCCATCGTGGCGCAAGCCGTTGTCGTAACGCTGGCCGTAAACTCCCCGTCTGAGGCGGGTTTCCGCGAAAATCTTGTCCTCGACCTTGCCTTCGCGCTTGAGCTGCAGCTGGCCCTCGAAGACGTCGATCTCGTGAGCCCATGCCGGGGGCATCTTCTCAGACAGCTTATGCTTCCATGTTTCTGCAGGCATCTCTGAACTCCGGACCCGGCCGGGGGGCCGTGCGGGGTGGTGCCAAGGTGTTGGATCTGGGCTGTTTGGAGCTATTTTATCACGGAGGGTCAGGCGCTGGAGAGCCGCTCACAGAACGGTCCGGAGCGAAGGCCTGGCGGACCTTTCGTCCGTGCAGGCAGCCGATCATCAGGCTAATCGGCACTCCATAAAGCAGCACCACCGCCACCGCCAGGCCGCGAGCCAGGCTCTCAAACACTCCGGAAAATCCAAGCCCTTGCACCACTATCGGAATCTGCGACCACCACCAGGCGGCCTTGGTCAGCAGCACTCCAACCGAGAGGTACTGCACGGCCAGCAGGGCGGGACGGCCCCACGGACGCAGGCGCAGGAACGAGACGGCGATGATCAGGATCGCCGAGACCGTGGTGATCTGCAGAGTTACGATCAGGGTGAAATGCTCAGCGAGCCAGGCGGCCCCCGCCAGCGGAGCGGGCAGGTCAAGCGCACCCTGTTGGCGGATGTTGATCGAGACACCCTCGAGGCCGCGGAAGACTGTCAGAGTGATCAGAGAGCCGCAGAGCGACAGGCCAGAGAGGATGATCCACACCCAGCCGATCAGCGCCACCACTGCCGGGCGCCCTCCTCCAGTCGGCGGGTTCATGCGGCTTCCCTTTTGATTAGATGAGGCGCCGGTAGTCGGCCAGGTCGTATTTCCAGACCGGTTCTCCGCAGTAGCGCTTCCCTTCGGGACAGAAAGGCTTCTCCGCGGCGTGCTCGCGCAGGGTGCAGGGCGGAAGCAGCCAGCGGCCCAGCCTCGGCGTCACATCCCGAACCTGCAACGCCTCCTCCCACGAGGCCAGCCAGATTTCTTCCTGGGCGTTGTAGCACAGGCGCATGGTGTGCTTGTGGCGCAGGTTCAGCAAGTCGGCCGATTCGGTGAAGCGCACGCAAGCGGCGTTCGGCAGCAGATAGAGAACGAACTGATCCTCCACTCCCAGCGCCCGGAGCCGCGCCATCCCTTCCCAGGAGGCCTCCATCGCCTCCCGGAATGACCGCAGAGGACCGGCATCGGCGGCCACCAGCTTGGGCAGCACGAAGTCCGGCTCTCCGTCCAGGTGGGCGGAGAGCACGGGCCGCGAGGCCGGCGTCAGGCGGTGGCGCTGATCCTGGCTGTCGGCGGTATGGCTCAGGCGTTTGCGAAAAGTGTAGTGAGCGTGAAACAGCGAGCGTGTCAGCTTGGAGTGGGTATCGAGGTTGAGCCGAAAGCCCGCGTACGGATTGCTGGCCGGATTCAGAACGAGGTCGATCGCCTCCGGATCGGGGAGCTGCTCGCGCCCGAGACCCAGAACCTCGCGTACCGACTGCGCCACAAGTCCCTCACAGTCCCGGTTGTACGAGATCAGGCGGGAGATCTTCCCCTCCAGGCCCGCGTCGAACTCCTGGCGGAAACGGCCGGCCGAGCGCGAATCCATGCCGTTCTGGCTCACAGCCGCCAGGGCCCGCGCCTCCAGGGTTTCCTCGAACGGCAACGGCTCTTCGAGGATGGCCCGGTAGCCGGCGTCCGTCTTCAGGAGTTCCGCAACCATCTTCTCGAGCACAATGCGCTGCTCGAGCGGCGCGTCATGCTGCTCGCACAGCCGGTAATACCTCAGCAGGGTCACGCCGTTCACCGTATGGTACAGGTGGGCGAAGGTCGACACGGGCAGCGTGTACCGGGCCACCTCCTGTGCTTTCTTGCGCACTTCCTTCTGCCAGGCCTCCTTGTTGCGGCGCCCGGGGAAACGGCGAAAGTACTCTTCCGCAACCAGGGGGATCAGGTCCTCGGAAAGAGCCTGATAGGCCCCGATCTGCTTCTCGACCGTGCGTTCGTAGACGCTGAGCGCCTCACCCCGCAGAGGCGGCACCGCGCAGGCTCCCGGCCGGACCGCCACGTACCGCTGGCTGACCTGCTCGGAATTGTAAAAGGGGTGGCTGTGGAGAAACGACCAGATGAACTGGCGCGAGACGTTTTCCAGAGCGAACTGGAAGTGAGCATGCTGGAGGGTCGTGTGGTGTCCGGCCTGGTACAGATCGCGGGCCAGGGCGTCACGCCGTGCGATCAGCCGCTCGCGCTCCGTCTCGGGTGTTCCATCCTCCCCCGCCACCTCCTCGGCGCGCACGATGCCGCGGCCTGTATAACAAGTGCGGGCCGTGGCCACGGCGTTGCTGAAGGGGCTGGCGAACGTGTTGACGATCGCCACCCGGGGTTCGGGCGACTGGAAAGCTCTCACAGCAGGAAGATCGTAGCATACCCGCCGACTGAGGCGGCTCGAGCCGCGGAGGCCTGCGCGCTTGTTCGGGGTTCCCCACCGGGTGTAAACTGACGATCCTAGTCTCAGGACGAAACGCCTTTGCGTCGGCGCGGCCCGCTTTACATCGCGCGCGTCGCTGGACGGCCTCACACGCCAGGGAGAGGAGAGTGGCTATGCCCAAATTTGTCATCGAAAGAGACATTCCCGGTGCCGGCAAGCTCAGCGCAGCGGAGCTCCAGACCATCTCGCAGAAATCGTGCGGTGTTTTGCAGGAACTCGGCCCACAGGTCCAGTGGGTGCACAGCTACGTGACCGATGACAGGGTTTATTGTGTTTACCTGGCCCCCGACGAGAAGACGGTCCGCAAGCACGCCGAGCTTGGCGGGTTCCCATGCAACCGTGTCTCCCGGGTCCGGGCGGTGATCGACCCGATCACCTCCGAGTAGACGTCAGCGCTCGAGCGGCAGGAGGAACCGGTCGATGAGCAACGAAGCCCATGCTGCCCCCCCCGTCTGCGTGCCCCGGGAGGCGCGTAAATGGGCTGTGATCTGCCACATCGCCTCGCTTGCCGGACTTCTGGGCAACGGTCTGGGGTTTGTTCTGGGACCTCTCATCGCCTGGCTCATCAAGAGAGATGATCACCCGTACATCGATCAGCAGGGCAAGGAATCACTGAACTTCCAGCTCACGATGCTCCTGGCCCTCATGGCCAGCGGCGTGCTATGCCTGGTCGTGATCGGCTTCCTTCTGCTTCCCGTGGTCCTCCTGTTGATGATCATCTTTCCGATCGTGGGCGCGGTGCGTGCCAACCGGGGGGAGAACTTCCGCTATCCCCTGACGCTCCGGATCATTCATTGAGCGCCGACGAGCCGATCCAGCTCTCCCACTTCAGCGATCTTCTCTGCGTCTGGGCCTACGTCTCCCAGGTCCGTGTCGACGAGCTCCAGCAGCGCTTCGGAGAGCAGATCCATCTGAATTACCACTTCATCCCGGTGTTCGGTTCCACGCCGCACCGGATCGGCGAGGGCTGGAAAGAGCGAGGAGGTTTTGCCGGCTACAGCGAGCATGTCCGGCAGGTGTGCCGTGAATTTCCGCATGTGGAGATCCATGACCGTGTGTGGATCGATCATCCTCCCCGCTCTTCGGGCGCGAGCCATCATTTTCTCAAGGCCGTTCAGGTTCTGGAGCGCGAGGGGGTCATCTCCGCCGACCCGCAGCCCGACCTCGACGGCAAGACGTTCCTGGAAGCACTGGCCTGGCAGGCACGGCTGGCTTTTTTCCGCGACAACCGTGACGTCTCGCGCATCGAAACCCTGTTCGAAATCGCCCGGGATCTCACCCTCCCCGTGGATCGGATCGAGGAGCATCTCGGCTCGGGTGAGGCCATGGCGGCCCTGTGGCACGATGTCGAGATCAAGGACCGCTTCCGGGTGGAAGGCAGCCCCACCTACATCCTGAACGAGGGCCGACAGAAGCTCTATGGCAACCTGGGATACCGGATCTTGGAGGCGAATGTTCAGGAGAGCCTGCAGCGCCCCGGAGGCCAGGCGAGCTGGTGCTGAGATGCAGGCAGAACCGCCGGGCATGAGCGAGCGCAGGAAGCCGCGGCTCAGCCTGGCCACGCAAATCTTCATCGCCCTCGGCACGGGCATCCTGGCCGGGATCTTCTTCGGCGATACCGTGAAGTTCCTCAGCATCGTCGGGGACAGCTTCGTCAGCCTACTGCAGATGACGGTGCTTCCCTACATCATGGTCTCCCTGACGGCGGCGCTGGGCCGGCTCACCTACAGCCAGGCTGTGATGGTGTTCAAGAAGTGCGGCGTCATCCTGCTGCTGCTGTGGGGAGCGACCCTCCTGTGCGTGCTCCTGATGCCGCTCGCCTTCCCGGACTGGGAAACAGCCTCCTTCTTCAGTACCTCTCTCATCGAGAAAAAGAGCGGCTTCGATTTCATCAAGCTGTTCATTCCCGCGAACATTTTCAACTCCCTGGCCAGCAACACGGTTCCGGCTGTCGTCCTGTTCAGCTGCGGCGTGGGGGTGGCGCTCATCGGTGTCGAGAAGAAGCATCTGCTTCTGGACAACCTTTCCGTAGCAGCCGACGCCCTCACGCGGCTGACCTCCCTGATCGTGCGCCTGGCTCCCATCGGCGTGTTCGCCATCGCCGCGGGCGCTGCCTCCACGCTGCACGTCAGCGAGCTCGGGCGGGTCGGGGTCTATTTCGTCAGCTATCTCTCGTTCTGGCTCCTACTCGCCTTCTGGATCCTGCCCGTGATGGTTTCCAGCGTGACACCCCTGACCTACAGGGACGTGACCTGGTATTCGCGCGACGCCCTCATCACGGCTTTCGCGACCGGTAACCTCCTGGTGGTGCTGCCGATGCTGGCCGGCAAGACCAAGGAACTGCTGAAACGATCCAGCGAAGATGCCGACCCGGACACCTCTGCGGTAGACGTGATCGTCCCGGCTTCCTACAACTTCCCGAGCGTGGGCAAGCTGATGTCTCTGGCCTTCCTGCTTTACGCGGGATGGTCCTCGGGAACACCCGTGCCACTCGCGCAATACCCTGCGTTCACGGTGTCCGGCGTATTCACGTTCTTCGGCAGCACAGCGGTGGCCGTGCCCTTCCTCCTCGACTTTCTGCGCATCCCCGCCGACATGTTCCAGCTCTTCCTCATCAGCGATGTCTTCCTGTCGCGCTTCGGGGCCTACCTGGCAGCCGCCCACACCCTGGCCATCGCCCTCATCGGGTCTTTCGCCATCCAGGGCTCCCTGCGGGTCCAGTGGAAGAAGCTCTTCCGGTTTGCCGTGCTGACGGTTGTATTCCTGGCGGCGGGCATCCTGATGGCCCGTATGTTCTGCACCTACGCCCTGACGTACGAATACACCAAGGATCGGTTCTTCGTGACCATGAGCCTTCAGGGTGAGGTCGTGCCGGCCGTCGTACACGATGTGCCACCGGAGCCCCGGCAACTCACGAACCGGCATGAATCACGCCTCGATCTTATTGTCGAGGAAGGCAGCCTGAGGGTCGGGTACCTGCGAGACACCCTGCCATTCCTTTACAGGAACACGGCCGGAGATCTGGTTGGCTTTGACGTGGAAATGGCTCACGGCCTGGCGAAAGATCTCGGTGTGTCGCTCGAGTTCGTTCCCGTAGAGCGGGAATCTCTGGCCGATCCGCTCAACGATGGCGTCTATGACGTTCTTATCTCGTCGGTGGCGATCACGCCCGAGCGCTCGCTGCAAATCCTCTTTGCCAGATCACACCTCGAGGCGACCCTCGCCTTCATCGTCAAAGACCACCTGCGCGAGAAGTTCGACAGCCGGGAAGCCGTCAAGAGCCTGAAGGCCCCCCGCATCGGGGTTCTGAACGTCCCGTACTATGTGTCGGGACTCAAGAAATACCTGCCCCAGGCGGAGATCGTCCTCCTCGACTCACCACGGGATTTCTTCAAGAACCCTGAGGAGGATCTCGATGCAATGTTCTACTCGGCGGAGGGGGGATCGGCGTGGACGCTTCTTTACCCGAGCTACAGCGTGGCGCTGCCGTATCCGGACATCATCGCGGTTCCTGCCGCCTACGCCGTGCCCACAGGCGACCAGACCATGGTGGCCTTCCTCAACGACTGGCTCGAGCTCAAGAAGCAAAGCGGCAGCATCAAAAGAACCTATAACTACTGGATTGAGGGACAGGGGGGCTCGGAACAGACGTATCGCTGGTCCGTGATCCGCGACGTGCTGCACTGGGTGGATTGAACGACATGGCATTCATCGGTCTCATTTCAGATACGCACGGCCTGCTGCGCCCCGAAGCGCTCACCGCCCTGAAGGGATCGAGTCTCATTCTCCATGCGGGTGACATCGGCGATCATGGAATCCTGCAGACACTCGGCGGCATCGCGCCGGTGACTGCGGTGCGCGGCAACTGTGATGTGGGGGTCTGGACGGAAGAGCTTCGTGACACCGAAGTGGTCGAATCGGATGGTGCCACCATCTACATTCTGCACGACCTGAGCGCGCTCGAGCTCAACCCCGGCGCTGCTGGCTTCCGGGTGGTTATGAGCGGCCACACGCACAAGCCCGCCGTCGAGGAGCGTACTGGCGTGCTTTTCGTCAACCCGGGCAGCGCCGGGCCGCGCCGATTTTCACTGCCTGTGTCAATCGCCCACCTGCACCTGAAAGACGGCATACCGCGCTGCGAGATCGTGGAACTGAAGGTCTGAACCTGCGAAGAGAGTCAAACATGAAGGTCGAGAGCTGGAACACTGGAAAGGATGGACCACTCACGGAACAGGCCCTGCGCCAGAAGCTGGAGCGGCTCGGATACCGGGTGTCGCGGTACGTCTATCCACCGGGCACTCACTTTCCAGACCATACGCACGGCTTCGACAAGATCGACGCCGTGATAGCCGGCCGGTTCCGTATGACGCTGGAGGGCGCGGCCGTCGTTCTCGAGGCGGGCGATTGCCTGACCGTGCCGGGCGGGGCCGTCCATAGTGCGGAGGTGGTTGGCGACGAGCCGGTAGTGAGTCTCGACGCCACACGGTCCTAACACGCGAGCGGGTCTAGACCCGAGGATCTTACGATGCTCAAGCTTTATTACCACCCTCTGTCCACCTACTCGAGGCGGGTGCGTATTGCCCTGCTGGAAAAGAACATTCCCGCCGAGCTCGTTGAAGTCGATTTGTTCGCGCGGGCACAGTTCCAGCCGGATTACCTGGCCAGGAACCCGTACGGCAGAGTTCCAACTCTGGAAGAGGATGGCCTGACGCTCTTCGAGTCGAGCGCCATCCTGGAGTATCTCGAGGCCCGTTACCCGGAACCGGCCCTGCTGCCGCCCGATCGAACAGGACGCGCACTGACGGCCATGCACCTGAAGCTGTGCGACCTGGAGCTCGCCGCGAACGCCCACAAGATTTTGTTACCCAAGCGTTTCATGCCGCGCGAGAAGTGGAAACTCGATGTCATGGAAAAGGCCCGAACCAGGATAGAAAGACACCTGTCGATCCTCGAGAAGCAGCTCGAGGGTCAAAGCTACCTCATCGGCGACCGGTTCGGCCTGGTGGAGGTCGCGGCCATCCCTTTCCTGGAATTCCTGCCGCTCATGGAGATCTCGCCCCCGGTGGCCCTCGCCGCCTGGTCACAGCGGCTCCTCGAGCGCCCGAGCGCCCGGGAGACCCGGCCCGAACGATAAACGCCGCTGTGAGGCGCGGCAGGCCTGGACGGATTGGATGCGGCTCCGTGTGAGGTATCATCCTTACACGCGAGAACCTGAGAGAGAGTTCTATCAAGTGGAGTAAGCCATGGCGATTCCTGAGAAGAAGATTTCGTTCGGTGCAGAGGAGGCACGCAGGGCCCGCGTGGAGTTGGCTGCGGCGTACCGGCTCGCGGTACGCTTCAACTTCAACGAGGGCATTGACAATCACTTCAGCCTGCTGCTGCCGGGATACGACGACCGCATGCTGCTGAACC
>CBEVTG010000056.1:0-8566 GCA_965552745.1 uncultured bacterium | reverse complement strand
CGAGCAGGGGCCGCGCGGCCTGGAGAAGGCGGTGATCGCCACCTCGGGGGATGCAGACAGGCTGCCTGCCCTGGCGACCGCCCTGAAGATGGACCCTGCAGGGGTGCGGCGCGCCTATGCGACGGTGCTGGGGGAGGGGGCGAAGCAGTTCCCCCGGGCGCACGCGCGTGAGCGCGTCGATGCGCCCCCTGGCCGCCAGCGGGGTATTTGTTACGCGCACACCGTCAGCCTGCAGCGGGGGTACGCGTCACGCCGCGCCGCCCGGCAGCTTGACCGACTGCAGGCGCTAGGGGCGAATTGGGTCTCCGTGACGCCCTTCGCGTACCTCAAGCTTCACTCTCCCAAAATCGCCGCCAGCAGCGGCTTCGGCTCGAGAGGGGAAACGGACGAGAGCATGGCCGTGGTCATTTCCGAAGCCCGTGCCCGGGGTCTCGGCGTCATGGTCAAGCCACACCTCTGGTCGAGCGATTTCGTGGGTCGAATCTCCATGCGGACCCGGGAGGATTGGAGGCGCTTCTTCAAGGAGTACGGCCGGTACATTCTCCACCACGCCATTTTGGCCGAAGCTTGTGACGCCTCGACACTGTCCCTGGGAAACGAGTTGATCGAATGCACCCGGGGGCACGACGAGGAATGGCGCCGCCTCATCCGCGCAGTAAGGAGCGTGTTCGCGGGATCGCTGACGTACGGCGCGCACTGGGGGGAGGAGGTGGAGCAGATCGGCTTCTGGGATGCGCTCGACTGGGTGGGTGTGAGCCTCTACGCGCCCCTGGCCGAGGACGGAAAGGGCAGCCCCAGCGAGAACATCATGCGGGAGAACGCCCGGCGCCACGCAGAGCGCCTGGGGGCCATCTCAAAGCGGGTGGACCGCCCGTTGCTGCTGGTGGAGGCTGGCTTCCCGAGCCACCCGCGGGCGCCGTTTGCTCCCTGGGAGGATCCGGAGGGTGGCCCTGCCGACCCCGGGGTCCAGGCGGAAGCGTACGAGGCGCTGCTGAGCGCCTTCTGGCCACTGCCCTTCCTGGAAGGGGTGTACTTGTGGAAGTGGTTCAGCGATGAGCCGGGGCCCCCGGGCGACCGCTCACACCGCTTCGCGGGGAAGCCGGCCGAGGAAATCGTGCGGCGCTTCTACCGGCGGCATTGACATAAACCACGCCAGACAAGATATTTTCCACCCCGTGAAACGCCCCCTGACGAAGCTCCTGGCGCCTCTGAAGGTGTGGACTCTCCTGGCCGCGATCCTGCTGGCAGGAGTCTCCTCCGGGGAGGCCGCCGGGAGGAAACCTCTGTTTCCGGCCATCAGGGCCCTCCAGCCGCGCGTCGACTTCTGGATCCAGATCTACTCCCGCTACACCCGCCAGCAGGTGGTCTTCCATGACGCGGATGATCCTCACGTGGTCTACCAGGTCGTCGGTCTGGAAGGGCGACAGGATCCGGAGGAAATCGAGAGTTTCCTGGAGCCGATCCGGGAGCGGTATACGGAGGTGCTCGAGAAGGTAGCCGCCGGGGCTGCGGTCATTCCGGGGGAGAAGCCCGATCGCATTCGCGCTCTGTTCGGCCCCGACGTAGGCCCCGAACGCCTGTTGCGGGCCGCGGAGAACGTGCGTTTCCAGCGCGGGCAGGCCGACGCCTTCATCGCGGGCCTGGTGCGACGCAGTGTTTATGAGGAGTACCTGCGGCGGATATTCAAGGCTGAGGGCCTGCCGTATGACCTGACCTACCTGCCGCACGTGGAGTCCTCGTTCCAGCTTGGTGCCCTGTCCCGCTCCGGTGCGGCCGGCATCTGGCAGTTCACCCGCCCGACGGGGCAGCAGTTCCTGCGCATCACCCGGGATGTGGACCAGCGATGGGATCCGATCGACTCAACCCGGGCTGCCGCACGCCTGCTGAAACGAAACTATCGCAGCCTGAAGACGTGGCCACTTGCCATCACCGCCTACAACCATGGTGTCTACGGCATGAGGCGGGCGGTCAGGCGCACGGGAACCACCCGGCTGGATCGGATTATCCAGGTCTATAAAGGCCGGTCGTTCGGCTTCGCCAGCAAGAACTTCTACGCCGAGTTCCTGGCGGCCCGGGAAGTGGCAGGTAATCCGGAGCGCTATTTCGGGAATCTGCCCCGATGGCCGACCCTCCAGTATGAAGAGCTCCTGGTCGACCGGGAAGTTCCTCTGGAGAGTCTTCTCAGCGTGGTGGACATGTCGATCTGTGATTTGACTCATTACAACCCGGCCCTGCGCCGTCCTGTCCTGGAGGGTTTGAGGCCCGTGCCGCGGCGTACGCGTCTCAAGCTCCCGCCCGGGATTGTCCCCCCGGGATCCACCCTGGCCTCGTTGATTGATGACGCCCTGGCCTCCTCCCCCCAGGGGGCCGTTTTCGGGGTGCAGGGCGGGCCCCAGGCCCGGGGCCACCGATAGGGGCTTCCTTTTCAGGCTGCGGTGCTACAATACCGCGCCGTGCCCACACGCCCCCCCGCGGTGCAGGGGGATTCGCCGGGATGAGCCGGCCCCAACGGAGGTTGTCGAAATGGATATGGGCTACTGTGTCAAGTGCAAGGCTAAGAAGGAAATGAAAGACACGAAGCAGGTGACGATGAAGAACGGGCGGCCGGCCTTGCAGGGTAAGTGCCCCGACTGCGGCACCGGCATGTACAAGATTCTGCCGAAGCAGAAGTAACCCTGGACCTCCCGGAGAGCTTACTTCTCCGGGTCGAGGTTCGGATCGATTCCCCCCTTCAGAAAATCCTTCACCTCGGAGTCCGAGGGCTGGGTCGGGCGATCCCGGTTGAGGAAATCCTCTATCTCGGCCCTGAGGTCCTCCGGAAGCTGCGCATCCGGTGTATCGGGTGAGGCAAGGGGGATGGTCTCGGTCGGCTGGCCATCCTGTTGAGCGGGGGGATCGGCAGCAGGGGTAGGGGGTAGCTCCATCCCCGGGGCTGCTTCCGTGCCCGCGCCCGGCTCCATGGCTGCCTCCCACGGAAGGCCGGTGCCGCTCGTGAAGAAGTCGGGGACAGCCACGACCAGAAACGATTCCCATTTGGCAGGGGGTGGAAGAATCCCCTCGATGCTTCGCAGGGAGGCTTCACGGACCTCCTCCTCCCAACGCTGGAACGGATCTCCTGTAAGCGCCGCCATGGTTTTCCTCAGGACCCGCTCGTGGCCGGGGCGACCGGTTCCTGCTGGAACATCGCAAGCCCCCGCCTCGCGGTCTCGTTGAGCGGATCGATCTCGAGCGCCTTCTTCCAGGCGGCAACCGCCTTATCGTTCTGCTTGAGCTGGTAGAAGCTGTTGCCGAGGTTGGTAAAGGCGATGGCCTGGTCGGCGCCTGTCTGCAGGGAACGGTTGAACATCTCGACGGCCCGATCGTAGTGGGACGTGGTGTGGAACAGGAATCCCAGGTTGTTGTAAACCTCGCCCATCTGCGGATCCAGCTCGAGGGCCTTCTGGAAGTACTTCACTGACTCCTCATTCTGGCCGCGCTTCGAATAGGCGAGGCCCAGGTTGTTGTACGCCTCGGCGTAATCCGGCTTGAGCTCCATGGCCCGGATGAATGCCTCGATGGCCGCTTCGATCGAGCCGCGCTGGAACAGAGCCACGCCCTTGTTGTTGAGATCGCGCGCCTGCTCGGTCTGGCGCCGGTTCTGATCCTCCTGGTTCGCCATTTTCTGCTCGTGGAATGCCAGGACCAGCTTCTTGTTCTCGGCGCGCACCGTGGAAAGGTTGCTGTTCGCGCGCTCGATGCCTTCCTGGAGAGCCTTCATCACCAGAGCCATCTGGGTCAGGGAGTGGCCCACGGTCTCGACCTGGCCGCCCAAAGCCTCGGAGCGCTCTCCGGCGGAGGCTTCCAGTGCGCGGGTGGCTTCCGCCGCCTTGTCGATCTGTTTCTCGAGAGAATCCAGCCGCTCGGGACCACGCTCTGTCACCGAGCGCAACTCTTCCAGGGAACCGGTGATCGATTCGAGCGTCTCCCGGCCCTCCTTGGCGGAGCACTGCAACTCCTCCAGCCGGGGGTTCAGCCCGTCCATGTCGGTCTTCTGCTCTTCCCGGTTCTTCTTGACGGCCTGTAGCAGGCGGCCGTTGTTGCGAACCGCATCTTCACCCAGATTCTCCAGCCGCTCCTTCTGCTCGCTTCCGAACGCCTTCATCTCGTCGGCCAGCCTGGATCCGACGGCCTGGGTCTGCTCCTTGAGCGCTTCTTCCAGGGTGCTGCCGAAGCGCTCGGCGAGTTCCTCGTGGCGCGAAGGCAGGGAGGAGATGACATCCCGGAACGCCCGCAGGATGTTCAGAGCTTCCTGCTGGGCACTGTCGAGAATCTTGAGCTTTTCATCGACACCCTCGAACACCTTCTGTTGCTCATCGGGTTCGTCGGATGAATCTTCATCCCGTTTCTGGAGCGTTTCCTGCATCGCCGACTGCCGGCTCTGCAGGCTCTCCAGGGAATCCTTCAGCGAGCCCAGCACATCGAGGATCTCCTTCGAAGCCGCGGATACGTCGTCCGCCCGTTCCCCGTCTGGCCGGTCGCCCGCTGACGGCAGATGGACATTCCCGGTGCGGGAGGCAAGAAGGAACTGGCAGTCCGCGTCAGGCACGTTGTAGAACTTGCACTCGGCGCCGAGACACTCCATGTGGGTCCACTCGCTCTTTCCGGTGGAGGGGTCGACCTGCTGGCGTGATAGAAGTGGACAGAGCACGGTTTGACTCCTTTGCGTTCACCTCATGTGCTGAAGGCCAGTACCGTTTCGGCCTGAAGCACGTTTCGATCCTTGTTCAATTCCCGCTTGAGCATCTCGAGCTCGTAACGGGCCAGACGCGGTTCCAGGTTCACCTCGTGGCCCTCCTCGATGAGACGGCCCAGCAGGCGCCGCGCCTCTTCGAGCTCCCCGCAGCGCTCGGCGCAATAGACCAGGCGCCGATCAGCGCCCGCCGAGCGGCGCAGCTCGAAGGCGCGCCGGTAATCGCCCCGGCACTCGGCGATGTTCGAGTGCAGGCGGGCAAGTACTGGTTTGGCGAAGCTGGCTGCATGGCGTGAGAGAGTTGCGCGGGCCTCATCGTACCGGCCCAGCATGATCAGCGAGTTGACGAGGGTTTCGATTTCCCTGGTACTGGACTTGTCGGCGCCGAGCGATTCATTAATCTGGTCAATTCCCTGAGTCAGCCGCTCCACGATCAGCGTGTGGAGCGTTTGGAGGAACTGGTTGGCATCCGGTGCCAGAGACTGGGCGTTCTGGAGGACCTTGCGTGCCAGCGGTTCCTTTCCCTGGGCCAGATGGAGCCGCCACTGGCGCACATAGAGTTGCAGCTTCTGCGCCGGGTCGGCTTTGCCGGCTATTGCTTCCCTGAGGAGCTTGCCCGCTTCATCGTACTGGCGCTCCTCCATGAGAATGTTCACCGTGGTGGCCAGCAGATCGAAATTGCGGGGTTCGCGCTTGCGGAGCTGCCGGGCCACCGGCAGGCCCTCCACCCGGCGCGACGGGGCCAGGCTCAGGAACTGTTTGAGATCGCCGTGTGCCTTCTGCACGTTTCCCCTGCGGCCCAGCAGGCTGGCCCGCACCAGGAATGCCTCCGGCATCTGGGGCAGGTCCTTGATCACTCCCTCGACGATCCCCAGACCGGAATCGGTCATCATCGGATCGCGGCTCACCGCCTCCGAAACCGCGCGCAGCGCGCCCTCGCCGTTCCCGGCCACCAGGTACTCCTGAGCCAGCGTCAGAAGGAGTGACGTGTCCTGGCGGTACTCGTCCGCCAGATCGGAGAGCTTCTGGACGAACCGCTCGCGGCCCGGAAGGCTGCGATCGAGCGCCTCGGTCAGGATTTTGGCCGCCGCGGCCGGCCGTTTGAGGGCCCGCTGCAGATCACAGGCCAGAAGGTAAGGCTCGGGGGCGGTGGGCTCGGTCTCTATGGACCGCTGGCACAAGGCGAGCAGGCGTCCCGCCTGGTCGGGGCTGGATCTAAAGGCCCGCTCGAGGGTGCCACACGCGGCGGCCACGTTGCCCTGGGACAGCAGAGCGCGTCCCTTTAGCAGGTGCGCTTCTGGCAAATCTACTTCGGCGAGAATCTTGTCGACGAGCAGGAGCACCGAACGGGTCTGCTCCGGTGTGGTCTCGAGGAGTTGTCCGAGCGCTTCAGTGGCTTTGGGGAAGTCGCGCCGGCTCGCGTGGATCCGCGCCAGCAGCAGGCGCAGGACCGGTCCGGCCACGTGCCGTGTCTGGATGCGCTGCAGCTCCTCCAGGATCAGTTCGCCCTGGGCGGAGTCCAGGCGCCAGGCCTCGGAGAGGCACTCCAGAGCTTCATCGTGGCGATCGAGGTGGGCCAGGACGCGCCCCAGCGCCAGGTGCACGATCGACAGACTGGGGTCGCGGTGTCGCATTCGCTCCAGGCGATCGATCACCTCATCGCTCAGCGCACGGTTGCGGTTCATGGCGCTCAGGAGGCGCTTGATCGCTTTGCGCGCCTCGCCGCGCTCGATGTGCACCTCTGCAAGGGTGAGCTGCAGCGGCGCGGTGCGCTCGCTGTCCTCCATCTGCAGCGTCTCTTCGCCGAGCTTGACGGCCTGGTCGAGCTGCTTGCAGGCGGCGTAGGCCACACACAGGCCGATGCGCACGTCCATGTCTTTCGGCTGCTGGCGCAACAGTTGGGCCAGCCGCTCGAGACAGGTGGCGGCAGCCTCGGGGCGCTGCTGGGCCACTTCCATCAACCTGCGGGAAGCGGCGCTGTAATCGCTCCGGTCGAGTTCCAGATCGACCAGAGCGACGTCGAGCTCGACGCTCTTCTCGCAGCGCTCCCGGAGGCGAAGCATGGCCTGCCGCACGGCGGTGGCGGCCTCCGGACGCGCGGCCAGGGAACTCTTCCAGTGCTGTAGCGCCTCGGTGACGTTCTGCTCCGCAGCCGCGCATTCGCCGAGCAGGTAACCCATCGCCGACTTGCAGTCGGGGCGCTCAACGTGAGGTGCAAGAAGGGACCGCACCCTGGCAGCGCTGGATGGATTCAGTACTACCAGGCGTGCAAGCGCGGGCAGCACGTCCGGCAGTGCCGGAGGCTCCACCCCGAGAGCCGCCTCCGCATTTGACAAAGCGGCCTCCCGGTCGCCTTTTGCGAGTGACGACTCCAGCCGGGCCACCCGCAGGTGGCGCGACTCCGGGCCTTCCGAAGGGGGTGGCAGTGATGCCAGAACGGTTTCGATCCCGGAGGCTCTCTCGGGATCGTTTGTGAGCACGCGCCGCAGAATGATGCCCGCCCGCTCACGCTCACCTCGCTCTACCTGGATCCGGGCCATTAACAAGTGGGCCCCGAGGCCGCCGGCCATCGCCTCGATCAATGCTTGGAGCTGGGGGACGAGGCTCAGGGCGCGATCCGGATCCAGCGTTCCAGCGAGGACGCAGAGATCGGAGGCCTCCTGCTTGCGGTCGGTTTCTAGCAGAAGCTGCATGAGCTTCTGGATGGCTCCCACGGATTGCGGATCCCTCTCGAGGACGCGGCGGTAAAGTTTCTCGGCCATCTCTGGTGGCGGGTTGCTGAGGCGGCCGAAGGTGGCGAGGGCCTCCTGGCTCTTGCCGTTCCGGAGGCTGACCTCACTCAGCAGCATCAGGATGCCGGCATGCTCCGGATTTTTCCCGGCGAGTTCCTGCAGCAGCACCTGGCTCCCGGGCAAGTCGTGGTCCGCGACCACGAGCGGATGCAGGGCCCGCAGGCATTCTTCCACATGCCCCTGCCGGGCGTGCGCCCGGGCGAGAGCCGCCCTCAGGGGCAAAGACTTTGGAGCCTGCTGGGTGAGGCGCTCGAGCATTCCTGCGACCTGCTTGGCGCTCTGAGGATCAATCTCGAGGGCCAGCGCGCACTGCTCCACAGCCGGTTCGACCTTCTCCATCTGCACCAGCGCTTCAGCCAGGCGCAGCCGCAACGCAAGATTGCGGTGATCGCGCTGGAGCACGGCGAGCATGCGATCCACGATCACCTCCGCCTCCCGCGGATTGCGGTCGGCGATCGTGATGTAAAGCTTGGACGCGGATTTGTACTGGGCGCTCACCTCATCGCACAGTGCTACGACATAGACGGCGGGCAGGAGTTGCGGGTTGATCGGTTTATCGGGCGACTCCGACAGTAACTTGTCGGCTCGCGGCTGCAGGCGCTTGCGGAAAGAGGGCAGGCGATCGCGCATGTGCTCGAGCGCGTCGACGGCGCGGACCATGTCGCGCTGGCGCACGAAATACTCCGCCAGGGTCTCGCGGTAGATGCTCGAACCGTCGATCGACGGATCCAGTGAGATCGCGTACGACTCGATAACCTGAATGTTTTCGGGATCGGATTTGAGAATGCGGCGCACACAGCTCGCGGCGTCGTCCCTCAGGCCGCGGATGAGCATGATCTTGGAGCGTTCCAGGAGTAGGGGCGTGCTCTCCAGGCTTTTCTCGAGAGCCGAATCGATCGTCTGCTGGGCCGCCTCCGGCTTCCCCTTCGCCAGATACTTGGCGGACTTCGCAATGGCTCTTTCTTCGTGGCGTTCCATTCGACTGGACAAAAGGGCGGAGAGATTCGCACCGGGCGCGATTTCTCCAAACCTTCTGCAATATAGG
>CBEVTG010000055.1:0-8661 GCA_965552745.1 uncultured bacterium | reverse complement strand
CCATGGCGGCCGTGGCACCGCCACCCCGCTCATCACGGGTCAGAAAACCGGTGTTCTGGATTTCCAGGTCTTCCTCGCTGCCGATCTCCTCCATCTCGTCACCGGCACGAAGGCGCTCGGCCCATACCCTCGCGCGGTGAGTCATTTCACTCTGCACACGCTCGAATTTCAAGGTGAGTTCGATGCCGCTCTGTGCCTCCTCGAACGGCACGAGGCCGGCGGGCTGCGTCCCGGTTACCTTGATGATGTGAAACCCGAAAGAAGAGCGCACCAGGTCGCTGACATCGCCGACAGACTGACGGAAAGCCTCCAGTTCGAACTCCCGGACCATGGAGCCCCGTCCGAAAAAACCTAGATCGCCTCCCTGAACGGCGCTGCCGGGATCCTCAGAATGATTGCGCGCCAGCTCGGCGAAGTCCGCGCCGGAACGGGCCTGGGAGAGAACCTTCTCGGCCTCGGCCCGAACGTTCTCCACTTCATCCGCGGGGGCTGCGGCGTCGATCTTGAACAGGATGTGGCTGGCGCGCCGCTGTTCGGTCCGCGTGTAGGCACTATCGCGATCCCGCTCGTATCGGCGGCGCACATCCGCTTCCGGAACCTCGATCTCCGCCTCGACGCCCTCGCGGGCCAGAATCAGGAAAGCACCGCGACGCGTCTCGCCACGCTCAAAGCGATCGGGATATGCCTGAAGATGTTGCTTTAGCTCGGATTCAGACGCGGCTTCCTTGGGCTCGAGCTCCGATATTGGAGCGCTCAGCAGCGCCACCCGGGCTTTCTGGTGATGCCTGCGGATCTCGTCTGTCAGCTCGCGCTCGCTCACGCCCACGGAGTTGAACACGGTGTTCTTGAAGCGGCTGACGGTGATTGCCTCCAGCTGTTCGGCCTCGAAACTTGTCACATCGAGGCCATTGGCGCGCAGAAGGGTCTGGTACCGCTCCCCACCGATAAAGCGTCCGTCCGGGCCCTTGAATTCCCGCATGTTCGTGATCCGCCGTGTGAGATCCTCGGCGGTCGCTGTGAGTCCCATGCGCCGGGATTCTTCAACGACGAGACTGTTGTCGATCAGATCCCTTATCACGGTGTCGCCAATGCGCAGCGAGGCACGCTGCTGCGCGTAGCCGGCGCCGTACAGTTGCCGGTAGAAATTGTCGATGTTCTTCGCCCGCTGATAAAAGACGTTGGCGGAGATGTCTTCGCCGTTGATGCGGGCTGCCCACGCGGCACTTCCGCCGGGGCGGCCCTGCTCACGCGCGCCCCCCCAGACCGCGAAAATGGTGAAAATGAACCCTGCGACCACGAACCACAGCATGAACTTCAGCCTGTGGAACCAGTCTCTCATCTGCTTAAGCATCAATGGCTCCCGATCGGAAAAACTCCCGTTTCACTGAATCTTAGCGCAGGCCAGAGCCGGGCGGCAAGGAGGGGCCCCCGAGGCTTGCCCGGGGCCAGACCCGGCCCTATATTTCACTCGGCACCACGGGTGTCCGTGTAAGTCTGTGTCAAGCGGTTAGTTACAGAATCGCAGGCCGCGATTTTCGGACGGTCTGGTGAAGAGCACGAAGACATGAACAGCAACGACACGAATCAGATTCAGCTCGACTGGTACAACGTCCGCTACCGGACCCTGGTGACCTGGCTGGCCGGCATTGCGATCCTCGTGGCTGCGGCCGGATCTTACTTCTACTACGACAAATACTACCTGAACTCCCCGAGAGGGGCTGCAGCCACAGCCATCGGCCAGGCAGAAGGCCTGCTCGAAAAGGCGAATCGATTTGCCGAAGACGAGCAGTATGAGGGACTGTACGGGGACGCTCGCCGGTTTCTCGAGAGGGCCCGGGGGCGTTTTGGTGAAGCGAGCTTCGACGAGGCCCGCATTGCCGCCATCCGGTCCCAGAACTATTCCCAGAGGCTCCTCGACAGCGCCCGCAGCGGTGAGACCACCGGAAAAGAAGTGCGCTTCTACAAGATCGAGGGCGACACCAAGGTAAAGCGCTCCGGTCAGTTCCTATGGGAAGCCGCCGATCCCAAACTGTCTCTGTCGGTCGGGGATCAGATCAAGACCGCCAAGAACGCCACCGCCCAGATCATCTACTTCGATGGAACCATCACGACCATCAAACCCGGCTCGCTGCTGGAGATCAAGGAACTGTACGAGAACCCGACCACCAAGGTAAGGAAGGTCCGCGAGAAACTGAAGATCGGCGGCGTTTCATCCAGGGTGTCGGGTGAAAATGTTGCAGGCTCTTTCCACGAGGTCTCCACCGACACCATGAGCGCGCGCGCCCACGATCGCTCGGAGATCGAGGTTGGCATCAACAAGGACAAGAAGGAAACCGAGGTCCGCGTGCATAGTGGAAGAGCGTCCGTCCTGGCCGGCAAGAGGGAGATCCAGGTCGGGCAGTCCGAGATGGTTGCGGTCGACGAGTCTAGGAGGTTGGTCCAGCGCGGCCGCATTCCCAGGACACCCGATCTGCGGGAGCCACTCGATCAGAAGGTCTTTGTCTACAAAGACCTGAACTCGAAGATCACCAAGCTGGTCTGGCAGAAAGTGCCCGATGCAAGCCGTTACCACCTGCAGATCTCACGCCGTTCGCTGCTGGGTGATCTGCTGCTCGACAAGGATGACGTTCGCACCTCCAGCGTCAAGCTGCCCCGCCTCAAGTCGGGATCCTATTACTGGCGCGTGGCCACGGTAAACAAGGATGGTGTTAGCAGCGCGTTCAGTGAGACCCGGAAGTTCAAGATCGTATCCAAGGATGCTTTTGCGGATCAGCAGGACAAAACTCCGCCTCCGATCGAGATCAAGGATTTTCTCGTCTTCTCTTACCAGGTGATTATCAACGGCAGGACCGAACCCGGTGCCGTGGTGTCGATTGACGGTCGCAACGTTGATGTCTACGACGACGGTACCTTCACCGCCGTTATCAAGCTCAAGCGGGAAGGAAAGAACGTCCTGAAGATTGTCGCCCAGGATCTGTCCGGAAACGAACAGGAGATCAACCGAATCGCTTACGTCGAGGCCTTCTGAGGAACCACACCTCCGGAACCTCATTTCCCAGATGCCGACCCCCTCGCCAATCCTGATCATCGCTGCGAGCCGATCAAGTCTCGATGAGTTGTGCGGGAAGGACCGCGTGTTGCAGAAACGCTGTGTGGTGCGGCGTTGGGAGGAGGTACGGGATGCCTCCGCTGGGGTGCCCCGCTCTCCACTAGCGATCGTGGTGTCGGCCAATGGCCCTGCCTCCTGGAGGGCAGATCGGCTGAATGCACTCAAGCGCCGCTTTCCCGAGGCACCGATTCTGGTCGCGGGCGGCAAGGCGAAGCGCTCGCCCCGCGGCGGAGACGGACGGCTGGAGTTGCCGCTGCGAGTCACGGAACTGGAGGAAGCGGCCCGTCGCCATCGCTGCCTGGTCGTTCAGGAGCGCCGGCAGCGGAGGCGGCGGGAGAACGAACGCTGCGCTCAGGACAAGCTCAAGGTGCTTCAGGACATCGCCCGCAAGGCTTACTCCAGCCTGGAGCCCGCCAAGGTCATCGAGACCGTCGCCCGGGCTGTATGCAGTCTGGTGCGCGCCCGTCATGCCATCTTCTACCGCCTCCAGGAAGACCGCCACACGCTCGTGCCCTCAAATATCTTCGGGCTCACCGGCGCGAAAAAGTGCAATTTTACGCTCCGGGTCGGTGAGGGAGTGGCCGGAAGAGTGGTGCAGCGCCGCCGCGCCCAGAGGCTGAGCGGTGCGGAACTCGAGCGGGTGAACGCTGAGAGAGTTGATTCGCAGAGGGGACCGCGTACGCGCAGCATCCTGGCCGTGCCGCTGAGCAGCCGCGGCCGCATCATCGGAGCCCTGGAATTACGCGACCGGCGCGGCTCGGGGTCTTTCACGGCCGCTGACCAGGCCGCCGCGATGGAAATCGCCGAACCGGCGGCCGTGGCCATCGACAACGCCTTCCTGTTCAAGCGCTGCCAGGAACTGTCGGTCTCGGACGATCTCACACAACTCTACAACTCTCGCTACATGCGGGAGGCACTGGCGCGAGAGCTCAAGCGGGCCCGTCGGTACGGCGCCAGCGTGTCACTCATTTTTATTGATCTGGACGGCTTTAAGAGCGTCAACGATCACCACGGCCACCTGACCGGGAGCCGCACGCTCATAGAGATTTCCCAGGTCTTGCGGGAAGCTGTGCGAGAGATAGATGTTGTGTCGCGCTACGGTGGGGACGAGTTCACCGTGGTGCTGCCCCATACGGGGTGCCAGGGTGCGCGGGTCATCGCTGAGCGCATCCGCACCGCCATCGAGGGGCGCGTGTTCATGCAAGCGGATGGGCTCATCGTGCATTTGACGGCGAGCCTCGGGGTTGCTTGCTTTCCGAATCCATGCCGGAACGCGGAAGCCCTCATCGAGCGCGCCGATCAGTCCATGTACGAGGTCAAAGCGGAGGGCGGAAACGCCGTCCGGGTGGCCAGTTGAGCACCCTCGAGGTGCAGTTGAGGTGTTGGGTATGGTAGGATTGAGATCTCGTGGATACGCAAGTACCGAGACCCCAGTATCTTACGAGCCCCGCATCCGGAAGGAGCCCGTATGAGTTTGTCTGCTCGATCGCTGTTGAGCCTGTTTTCGAACGATCTGGCGATCGATCTGGGCACAGCGAACACCCTGGTTTTTGCCAAAGGCAAGGGGATCGTAGTTTGTGAACCGTCCATCGTTGCGGTCAACCAAAAGACCGGCAAGGTCGAGGCCGTCGGCAAGGAAGCTAAGGAGATGCTGGGCCGGACACCCGGCAACATCGTCGCCATCCGCCCGATGAGGGATGGAGTAATCGCAGATTTCGAGCATACCGAGAAGATGCTCGATCACTTCATACGCAAGGCGCACAACCGGAGTCTGGGAGTCCGCCCCCGGATTGTCATCGGCGTGCCCTCCGAGATCACCCAGGTGGAGAAGCGGGCAGTGATGGACTCGGCCTACCGGGCCCGCGCTTCGGAGGTCTATCTGGTTGAGGAGGCAATGGCCGCTGCCATTGGCGCCGGGCTGCCGATCACCGAGCCGACCGGCAACATGGTGGTTGACATTGGGGGAGGCACTACTGACGTTGCGGTCATTTCAATGGCTGGCATCGTCTATAGTCGCACGGTCCGTGTTGCTGGCAACGAGATGGACGAAGCCGTCATCCAGTACATCAAGAGAAAATACAATCTCCTCATTGGAGATCGCACTTCCGAGGAAATTAAGATGAATCTCGGTTCGGCGTTTCCGCTCGATGAGGAATTGACCATGGAGATCAAAGGACGCGACCTCGTGGAGGGGATTCCCAAGACGCTGGTGGTCAGCGACGAGGAAATCCGCGAGGCGCTCGCCGAAACGGTCAGCGTCATCATTGACGCGGCCAGGGTCGCTCTGGAACAGACGCCGCCCGAACTGGCGGCGGACATCGTCGACAAGGGGATCGTCCTCACCGGAGGTGGCTCACTCCTCAAGAACCTCGACAAGAGGCTGCGCGAGGAGACCGGGCTGCCGGTGTCTATGGCCGATGATCCTCTGGCTTCGGTGGTTCTGGGCACCGGCCGCATGCTGAGCGATTTCAACCTGTTGAAGAAGATTTCGATCGAGTAACTCGATCACCAAGGACCCCGCGAGCCCTCCAAAGGGCCCCGATTCCCCACAGGGCCTCAAGGCCGGCTCCAAAACATGATCCAGTTCTTCCTCGAGCGCCGGTCGTCGCTCCTGCTGTTTACGGTCCTCTTCATCCTGCTTGTCTTGCTGTCTTCGCAGGCCCGCAGCGAAGAGGGAGACAGCTTTCTGGAATCGGTGTTGTTTCGCATCGTGACGCCGGTCGCGAGCGTTACGCACTCAATCTCCGATGCAAGCACGCGCTGGATCGACGAGTGGGTCGATCTGAAGATGGCTCGGGTGGAAAACCTCGCGCTGGCGGAGGAACTCGCCCGCCTGAGGTTCGAATCGCAGCGCTGGCAGGCTGAGAGGCATGAGTACCAGCGGCTGCTCAATTTGCTGGGGCTGCAGGAGCGCCTCGGACGTTCCTCCGTGCCGGCGCGGATCATCTCTCGCGGACACGGTCTCGGAGCCAGCACTCTCGTCATTGATCGCGGGAGCCGCGCCGGCCTGGCTACCAACCAGCCCGTCATCGTCTCGGACGGGGTCGCCGGCCGCCTGGTGGAGGTGGGTCCGTTTACATCAAAAGTGCAGTTGGCCCTCGATCCCAATTGCAGCATTGCCGCCATCACGGAACGAACCCGTGCCCAGGGCCTGGTAAACGGACGCGGCAGGGGACATCTGCGCATGGAATATGTCTCCGATCTGGAGGATGTGCTGCCGGGCGATCGTATCGTGACCTCGGGCCTGGATCGGGTTTTCCCCGCCGGCATCACGGTGGGCACGGTGCTGCGCACCGATCGCCGGGACGGCCTCGTACAGAGCATCGAGGTGGAACCGTCGGTGGATTTCAACAAGCTCGAAGAGGTGCTGGTGCTGACCGACGAGGTGGAGCCGGAGGCCTGAGATGGGAGTGCTCGGAGAGCTGGTTCTGATCGGTGTGGCCTCGCTCGTGCAGCAGGTCCTGCTCGCCGAATTCCTGCCAAGCGTCCACCGTTATGTGGACCTGTATCTGATCGTTGTTGTCTATATCAGCGTGCGCCGCTCCCAGGAGCACGCGCTCCTCATGGGTGCGGCCGCCGGCCTGCTGCAGGACGTCTTCAATCAGACCCTGTTCGGCATCCACGGTTTCAGCAAGTGCCTGATTGCCTTTGTCATCAGCGGACTGGGCTCGCACTTCATGCTGAACCAGCCCCTGCCGAAGTTTGGTGCCCTTGCCCTGGGCACCCTGGCTGAGTTCTGTATCGCGTGGGCGCTGCTATCAATGCTGGGACAGAAGATTCCCGATCCTGTGATCCTGCTGCAGCGCTCCCTGGCCAACGGAGCGGCGGGCCTGCTGCTGTTTCTTGTGCTGGACCGCATGGACGGTTCGTCGGCCCGGACGGTGAGGGCCTATTGAGACCATGAGCGACTACCGCGACCGTAAGGACTACCGGGACTATTACCAGGAGCTCCAGCTCGGCCGGCGCATCCGGGTCGTGTGGGCGGCGTTCGCCGTAATGTTCGTGGTTTACAGCGCGCACTTCTGGCTGCTTCAGATCGTGCGCAGCACCGAGTACCGTGAGCTGGCGGACAACAACCGGATGCGCACCGCGGCGGTGCAGCCGCTGAGGGGCATGATCTACGACCGTCACGGCCGCCTCATGGTCAAGAACCGCGTGTCGTTCAACGTGCTGCTCAACCAGGACCAGCTGATCCGGCAGGAAATGCTTCTCTCCACGTGGGCCAGAAGCCTGGAGATGGATCGTGCCGTTTTGAAGGCGCGTCTGGAATCGCGGGGACGGCGCCGGGCGTTCGAGCCGGTCCTCCTCAAGGAGGATGTGGATCTGGCCGAGATCGCCTATCTGGAGGCACGTCCGGAGGAATTCGACCGCTTCACGATCGAAGTGGAGGCCAAGAGACAGTATCCCCTGGGCACGGTGGCGGCCCACCTGCTGGGCTACCTGGGAGAGGTCTCGGAGCCGGAACTGCAGCGCCATGCCGAAGCGGGGGTGGGCCTCGGGGATCTCGTGGGCAAGGCGGGAGTGGAACGCATCTTTGACACGCTGCTGCGCGGGCGCAAGGGCCTGCGCCGGGTGCTCGTCAACAGCCGTGGACGGTTCATCGGGGAAGTGGGTCTCGACGAGGAGCCGGTTCCCGGATCGAATCTGACCATGAGCGTCAACCTCGACATGCAGCGCGAGCTGGCACTGGCGTTCGGAGAGGACGCAGGTGCAGCTGTTTTTCTGGACGCCCGCAGTGGCGAGGTGCTGGCCATCGACAGCCGGCCGGGGTACGATCCGAACGAGTTCAGCACCCACTTCTCCCGCGAGCGCTGGGTAGCGCTGACAGAAGATCCACGCCACCCGCTTCAGAACCGGGCTATTCAGAGCAAATATTCCCCGGGTTCCACGTTCAAGGTGGTCGTGGCGCTGGCCGCCCTCCAGGAAAAAGTGATCACTCCGAAGACAACGTTCCATTGTGCCGGCTCGGTAGTGATATACCGCCGGCGCTTTTCCTGCCACAAGGCCGGGGGGCACGGTTCTGTCAATCTGCACAAGGCCCTGGTGAAATCGTGCAACGTCTACTTCTACCAGGTGGGCAAGGAGGTTGGTATCGAGAAGATGGCCGAGTATGCGCGCCTGCTCGGATTCGGAACACTCACTGGCATCGATCTCCCTCACGAGGAGAAGGGTCTGGTTCCTGATACGGCGTGGAAGGAGCGCGTGATGGGGGAACGCTGGTACCCGGGCGAGACGATCTCTGTCGCTATCGGCCAGGGGGCTCTGCAGGTCACGCCCGTGCAGATGGCCCACATGATGCTCAGGATCGCCTCGGGGCAGGTTCCATCTCCACCCCGCGTTCAGCTGCAGGAGTTGACCGGATCCGAGAGTGGTGAGCGGCGCCCGCTCGCCGTGGAGAAGAAGAATCTCGATCTGATCCGGGCCGGACTGCGCGACGTGGTCAATGACGGCGGAACGGGCTGGAGAGCGCGCATGCCGGACGTGGAAGTATGCGGCAAAACGGGCACGGCTCAGGTGGTGGCGCAGAGTGCCGGCGTGGACAGCAGCAAGCT
>CBEVTG010000054.1:0-8668 GCA_965552745.1 uncultured bacterium | reverse complement strand
GCTCTCGGACCCAGCAGCGGGCCTGCTGAAGACCCTGCTCACCGCTGGAGATCTCGCAGCGCATGGCAACGCCAGCCGAGCCCGCGACAAGGCTCATTCGTGACCTCCACTGCCGGCCGTGGCACCTTCCACGGCCGCAAGACCACTCTCGCTTCCCAGCACACGGGGACGACGTTCGAGAGCCCCGAGGAGAAGTGGCAGCTCCGTTTCCAACGCGGCTTCGTGCAAGTAGTAATGGATGCCGGCCCGGCGCACCTGCACTTCGAGCTCGCGGGTATGTTGGTCAGCCAGAAAGATCACCGGCAGATCGGGGGCTCGATGACGCAGCCTCCGGATCCAGGCGCAGGCCGACCCGAGGAACCCGGCATCGGAGAGAATCAGCGATGAGATGTCATCGCGATCGAGCAGATTCCAGTCTCCGTCCGGCGTCCACGGGCACACGCGGCGCCCTTTTCCCAGCGATCGCGCCACCCGCTCTCCGCTGCGGGATGGGATCTGGAATATAAGGACCAGCGTGCGCTCGGATGTCTTCTTTTCCATGACCGGTTCCCTTCTCTGCGGCCGGTGTCATGTCCGGCACGAGCACCCGGAAGTGCAACAGTGGTGCCAGGTGTCGGCCCGCGCCGGCTATGATCGAAAATAACCTTCAATGACAGTAAGTTACCTGGAATTTTGGAGGAAAAATCTGGTTCTAGTCAGCACGGCCTGTCCACCGAAAACGTCCGCCCGCGGACAGTCATGGTGTGTCCGAGGCCCTTCTTCCGGCATCGGAAATCTTATAAGCTGATTAAAATAAAAGACTTATTATCGAGGAACAAACCTGTCCCCTGACGGACGATCGCACTGGGAAGCCGGGCAGCCTGGAGTGAAGAGCTGCGGGCGGAGTTGGAAGGAGACCAGAACAGCTATCGTGTCAGGGCTGGCGGACGTGCCTGAAGATCAGGAGGTGGCATCGATACCGAGTCGTTGCAGACGCCGGTAGAGGGAGGTACGCGGGATGCCGAGAATACGTGCCGCTTTGAGCTTGTTGCCGGCCGTCAGATGCAGCACCCGCTGAATGTGGCGGCGCTCGATCGACTCGAGCGTTTCGGTCTCGGGCCCCAGTTCCGACGCGGGCGGCGGAAAGGGAAGATCGCGTGGGCGCAGTTCGGGGCGTGAAGAGAAGATCACCGCCTGCTCGAGTACGTTGGCAAGTTCGCGTACGTTGCCGGGCCACACGTGGGCACTCAGCGCCTCGACCACACGCGGTGACATGGTGCGCGGCGCCTTTCCCAGCCGGCGGCACAAATCGCCGAGAAGGTGTTCGGCGAGCAGTGGAACATCCTCGGGGCGCTGCCGCAGCGGGGGCAGCGTCAGTGTCACGGCGCTGAGGCGGTAATAAAGATCACGCCGGAACGACCCCTCCTCCATCCCCCGTTCCAGGTCCGCGTTGGTGGCGGCCACCACGCGCACGTCCACCTTGCGCGAGCGCGTGCCACCCACCCTCCGTACCTCCCGTTCCTGCAAAACACGCAGCAGGCCAATCTGGGCCTGCGGCGTGGTGACGCCAATCTCGTCGAGAAAAATAGTTCCACCCGAGGCGGCCTCGAACAATCCGGCCTTGTCCCGTTCAGCCCCCGTGAAGGCGCCCCTTTCGTGGCCGAAAAGCTCCCCTTCCAGCAGCGTGGCGGGCAGGCTTCCACAGTTAACCGGGATGAAGGGGCCGGAGGTACGCGCGCTCCGGCGGTGGATCTCGCTGGCCACGACCTCCTTGCCCGTCCCCGATTCGCCCAGGATCAGGATGGTGCTCTGAGTGGGCGCCACCCGCTCGATGGCATCGAAGATCTCCGGCATGCGCGGGCTGCGGCCGATCAGATCTCCCAGACGCCAGCGCCCGCGCACGTGTTGCTGGAGTACCTCCAGATCTTCCTGGAGCCTGCGATGCTCCAGGGCCTTGGCGACATCGTGCGTCAGCTTACGCAGATCGAACGGTTTGGTGATGTAATCGTAGGCGCCTTCCTTGATGCAGGCGACGGCCGTATCCACATCCGCCCGGCCCGTCATGACGATAACCGGCGTGGCGGGAGAGCGCCGCCGTACTTCCCGCAGAAGCTCGAGACCGCTGGTCGGTTGCAGCCACAGGTCGGTGAGAATCAGATCGACGGGGCGCTCACCCAGGTGCTGCAAGGCTTCCCCGGCCGTTGACGAGCACAGGACTTCATGCCCTTCCCGGTCCAGAGCAAGGCGCAACACCTCGCTCAGAGCTGGATCATCTTCGACGATGAGAAGCGCGCCAGGGATCATCGGATGTGTCGACTCCGTGGACCTACCGCGGCGGCAGGGGAGCCCATTCTACTGCAGCGGGTGGCCCAGCGCCTCAGAGGAGAGGATGCTGACCGGCAGGTTGAGCGGCTCGAGCACCGAGGGCTGAAAACGAGCCGCCGTCTGCAAGTCGGTGCGGGCCGCCCGGCCCTTTCCAAGCTTCTGGTACGCGCGGGCGCGCAGGTAATGCACGATCGGTTGCAGGACACCTGTTGCACCCGTCTCGAGATACGACACCAGCGCCTCCTCTGCGCGGCCGAAGTGCAGGAGAACAACGCCCAGGTTGAGAGCGGCCAACTGGCCGGTGGCCCCGTCGGCGCCACCGAGCACCAGGTGCTGCAGGTGTGCGTGCGCCGCGTGATACAGCACGTCGGGATGATCGAGCGGCAGCACACGGGGTCTGGCCTGAGGCGCCAGCGTCAGAGCTCCGCGTTCTCCGGCGGCCGTCACCCGGTTCACACGAACGGCCTCGCCCGGTGCGATGATCTCCATGAGGCGGCGCAGATCGGCGGCACTGCCGACGGTCTCATCATCGATGGCGAGAATCCGATCGCCCGCCCTGAGACCGGCACGGTATGCGGGGCCCTGTTCGCTCACCGCTGCCAGGACGGGCACCTTTCCACCCGGCATATCGACGGCGGTCCATCCCGCCCAGGTCTCCTCGACCTCGGTGGGTCGATTGAGGTTGGCGAAGAAACGCTTCATGCTTTTCGAGCCGATTCGCGCTCGTCTCACCTCGGCTGGCTCTGCCAGTTCCGAGACCAGGTAAAAGACGACCTCATCCGCCTGGTCGCGCCGGCGCAGCACCGCTCCCAGGGCCAGATCGGGGCGCTCTTCCTGTGGCTGGGTCCTCATCCACGAGACCAGGCGAGCCGCCAGGAGATCCTGGTCCGGGGCGTCGATCGGTGCAGCGGACACCAGCGAGGCCCAGTGGCGGCGTCCGTCCTTCGTGCGGTCGAGTCGGTCCACGTTCAGTGCGCGCAGGCTTTCCAGGTGCTTCACGACCTCCGCCTCAACCTGACGCCGATCCGCGCGCACCTTGGATCCCACCTGAACGAGCCCGAGAAAACCAACGGAGGGTCTAGGGTATACGTGCAGACGGTGCGTGCGGCCGGCCGGGAGCTCGACGTTGTCGTACCAGCGGGTGCCCGTCGGAAAACGCACTTCCACTTCGTGGCTACCGGCGCAGACTTTCTCGCGCTGGAGCGGCAACATACCGACCGATCTGCCATCCAGCCACACTTCAGCCCCCGAGAGGTGGCTTCGTAGGTCCAGCGCGGCGACGTTGGCCTTCAGGTGCACCGGCTTGAACAGGGTGGGCTGGGTCGTGCGCATGTCGGGACGGACCTCTAGAGCGAACCGTGCCGCCTGGTGGCAACGGCGCTCGATGCGCAGCTCATGTTTACCGACCGGCACATACGGCACGAGCAACGGCGCTGACAGCTCCGCCAGACTCACGCCTTCCTTGTGGGCTCGCTCCTGGAACTCGACCGGTGCCGGCCCGCGGCTGACACCCACCTCGATACCATCGAGAAGCACGCGCGCGCCGGGCGGAATGGTCATGACCTGGAATGATTGTGAGTTCTGAGCCAGTTTCACCTCACGCTCCAGCCGCTGTCCCGGACGAACGGTCCAGGTCTCCTCGAGCGGCTCGAAACCCTGGCGATCGATGCGAACCTGGTACTGGCCGGCCCGGACCCTGCGCTCCACGACCGGTGCGAGGATCTCCACCATTTGCGGGCCAAGGCTGACACGGCAGTCAGGGGGGTCGCAGCGCAGCGTAATCACTGCGGTGCGCCGATCCCTCACTCGATCGAATACCTTCAGGATCTTCGGAGAAGTCAGGTCACGGTCGAGATCATGCGTGGGATCGATCTCGACCAGGGCCGCGAAATCCTTTTCCGCCGCCGGCGTGTTCCCCATGTTCATCCGCGCCACGGCACGCAGCTCGTGGGTACGCGGGATCAAGGCCCGATCGGCGGGATCATTTGAGGAGGCGGCGAGCTTGAGCGTCTCGCTGAGATAGGCGATAGCCTCCGAATATCTCAGCTCCTGGAGTTCCGTTTCTCCGGCGAGGAGGAGCTGCCTGGCAAACGATGGATCCGTCGGGGTGGCAGGATCGGGGCTGTCCGGCACTGCAAAAATCAGCGACAGAGCCGCCACTCCCAGGACAACGGCCAGACATCCACCCGCTCTCATGGCATTCATTGCTTTACCTCCGCCTGGCTCGTATGTCCGCTTCGCGGCGGAACATCCAGAAACCTCCGCAATCGGCGCTGCCGGCCGTCGTAGACCAGCAACGCGCCTGAGGCGTCCACTTCGACGGCCTCCAGATTGGCCCGATTCAGTGATCCTTTGAGTTGCACGAAGCCTTCGTACTCTCCCGTGGGTGAGAAGACTGCAACTCCATTCTTGTCGGCATCGAGAACCCAGACGGCCCCGTGAGTATCGACGGTAAGATCGACCGGGCGCCTGAGCGAAACCGGCGCCGCCCGCAGATCGATGGCCTGCCCGGTTCCGTGCTCGTCGAGACGCGTCAGGCGATTCGCCTTTTTGTCCAGCAACCACACGCTTCCCTGCGCCCCGCTGCGCGCGCGATCGACGCTGGACTTGACGTCCTTCCAGACCACACGCTCGTAACTCAGAGAGCTGTTGAACTCCAGCACTGCCTCTCCGCTCTCGTCCACGAACCACCAGTTCGAGTCCTGGCGCGGCATCGGCGCCGCGGACGGACGCAGGCGACTGAGCTTCTTGTCCTGGCGCGGCACGGCAAGATCCCACCGTTGCTTGCCGACCTTGAGGGCTGACTCTTCCAGCACGGCCGCCTGTCCGTAGACATCAAACGCCAGAAGAGCCGGCTTCGCCACCGGCCTCTGGCCGAGCTTGCGCCCCTGACGGTCGAATCGGATGATGCGCCCGGTGCCCCGGTCGGCCAGATAAATCCATCCCTTCGGCGATGCCCACACACCCGTCACCTCCCGGGCGTCGTCAACCTGGCCATTGAACCGGGAATCCTCCGCGAGCCAGGCCTGGCCGCTTGCCGCCAGGGTACGTCGCAGGAGTCCAACCAACCGGCCCCGCGCCTGGAGCGCCTCGGGTGATCCCGCTGCCTGCTCTCGCACCATCTGATAGATCTCCAGAGCCTGATCCCGCCGCCCCAGAGCCTCGTACGATTCGGCGCTCCACAGTAACGCCCTGAAACGTATCTTGCTCGCCGCCTGGCTTTCCCAGAACGGCTGCAGGTCCGCGATGACGCCGGCGGGGTTGCCGTCAAGACGCGAGCAAAAAGCCATGCCCAGATGCGCGTCGTCCACCCACTCCGACTCGGGGTAGATCTCGCTCACGCTCTCGAACAGCGCCCGCGCGTGCTCGACATCACGATCCGCCGAATACGGCTCCAGACGCAGGTAGGCCATACGCATGATGGCTTCCGGAGTGGCACTCGCCTGCGCGTGCTCCCGGCGAACTTTGTCGAAAATACGATACGCCTCTCGGAGATCCTCGCCCCGTGCTCGGCCCAGTTGTTCCAACCTGGACACTGCATACAGACGGGTGCCGATGGCCACTAGAGCATCATCCACGAGGCTGCTGCGCGGATAGCTGTCGACAAGACGGCGGTATTCGTCCAGCGCCAGATCGGGGCGGCCTTCTTTTACCAGCCGTTCCGCATGTTCGAAGATCCGCTGATCGACCGATTCGGCCGCGAGCGTGCCCGCGCCACCGACGACGAGCATCATCAAAACGAGGAGGCCCGCGAACCTTCGAAGCCTCAGAACTTGAACTGACATTTGGCATTCCTCCCCGATGAAATCTGGATCGATTGCACCTGTTCCTCACCCGTGGCTTTGAGGCGGCAACGTACCTTGTGTTTTCCCGCTACCACGGGGAGGTTGAGTATTGGAGGCGATCCGACGCTGCGTCCGTCGATGCTCACCTCGCAGTTCGAGGGCTGCGCATGCACGCTCAACTTGCCCGGAGGTCCGAGCCGCACAGGCATTTCGTGTGTACTCCCGGATTTGATCTCGACTATGACCGTCCGGTTCAGAAATAGATCGCGGTTGCGCAGAACCAGAGCTGCCCGACCGGGAGGTAGCTCGATCGCGTCGCCGGCACCCCCGACAAGCACACCTTCGTGCAACACCTGCACTTCGTAAGGCGCCGCGGGCACCTGCACGACACCGTTGGGGACCGTGTTCAGGGCGAACGTGCCGTCGACAAGCGATTGCCAGTCCCCCTGCCGCTCGAGGTTCAGGGCCACCGTCTCATGCCCCTTGAGCCTCAGCTCAATTTTGTACGATCCGCAGATTCCGAGATCGAGCCTCCCCGGCGTCTGCAGGTCGGTGGCCTCACCATCGAGCCATATTTCCGCTCCCGGCGGCTCGCTCACCAGGAGTAGCCGCTGCGTGCGCGGCTCGAGCAACAACGCTGGAGGATCGATGTTCTCCGCCAGCGTCAGCTCCCCCCGCTCACAGGGTGTTTCCACCTCCAGCCGGTGGATGCCTTCGTCCAGGACTCCGGCCGGAAGCAGCTGGCCGGCCAGGGACACACCATTGAGGCGCAGGCGCGCGTTTTCAGGTACATCCACGGGTACCGGCAGCGGGCGTCCGGGCGCCACGGAGGGGCGTGCCTCGAAGTGACGGTCGACGATGGTCGGGAAAAAGCCGAGCAGGACACCCGTGAAGGCTGCGGCCATCCAGCGCAGGCGCAGCGGGGAGCCCGCAGAGGAAGCACCGGCCTGCGGCACGTTCGCGACATCCGCCTGCCGGCGCCTGGCGGCGCGCCGGGCGCGCACCTCCGCGGGAGCACCCGTCAGCACCGCCGTGGCCTCGCCCCGCCGCCCACGATTGTGCAGTGCTTTTTCCAGCGCGCAGGCAAGGACCTCTCCGTTTGCAAAGCGCTCCTCCGGCTTCTTGGCGAGGGCGCGCGTGAGAGCCTCATGCAGAGCGCGGGAGATGGGACGGCCGTTCTCCTCCAGCCGCGGTAGCGGATCGTGTGCGATGCGATACAGGATGGTGCGGATGTCCTCCGCCTCGAACGGGCGATACCCCGCCAGCAACTCGTACAGCACAACGGCCAGCGAAAATAGATCACTGCGTCCATCGAGTGTCCGACCCATGACCTGCTCCGGCGACATGTAGTAGGGCGTGCCAAGGATAGTGCCGTCTTGAGTCAAACTGGCGGTCGCGTTCTTGGCGAGCCCGAAGTCGGCGATCTTGATCGATCCGTCGTTGGCCAGCATGAGGTTTGCCGGCTTGATGTCGCGGTGGACGATGTTGCGCGTGTGCGCGTGCTGGAGGGCGCGGGCCGCCTGCGCGATCAGCATCACCACGCGCTCGACCTCCAGGAGGTCGGGTGGGCGGCTGTGCCCCTCGAGAGTCGTTCCCTCGACGTACTCCATGGCGATAAACGGATGCCCGTCGTGTTCGCCCACATCGAAAATCGTGATGATGCTCGGATGCAGCAAGCCTCCGGCACTCCGCGCCTCGCCCATGAACCGGTTGCGCGCCAACTTGCGCTCTGCTTCGGGGAATCCTTCCATGAAAGAAACCGTCTTGAGCGCCACCTGGCGATCGATGGCAGGATCACGGGCCAGATAGACCCGGCCCATGGCGCCGCGGCCGATCTCACGGATGAGCTCGTAGCGTCCAAAGGTGCGGCCGGACGGTACCGGATCAGGTTTCTCGATCATGTAGACATGCCACGGGCGCAGACCCTGCGGCCCCGTGGAAATATAGGGATCGGGATCTCCGAAGTCAAACCCGGAACGTAGTCTAAGTTTTTTGGAATGAACTGTTTAGACGACCGCGGGGTAACCGATGGGGTCTCTTGACGGCGGCGGCCGGCCACCCCCGTCCACCGGGGGGCGCGAGCCGACCGGCGGCGGGATCAGACCGTTCGAGAAATCCTCAAAATAGCCGCAACGGCTGCAGCGTATCTTGCAGGTCCGTTCCAGCATGGGAGCTCCGCAGACCAGACAGGTATATTCCCGCACCGGTGCCCACATCCGGGAGCGAGGCCTGGGGCCGCCATCGGTGCAGGAGGTTCGCTCATGGTTCCTGCACTGGCGTGACGCTCGAGCTCGCCTCGATCAGGATCTCGTACATGACCTTGATGCCGAATGCGAAGCTTTCGAGGCTCAGGCGTTCGTTGTCTCCGTGCATAAGCTTGGCATCCTTCTCCTCGAGAGGGAACGGCAGCAGACCGTAGGACGGGATACCGCGCTGCCTCAGGAGTCTGGAGTCGGTTCCTCCGGCGCTGGTATACGCCACGACCTGGGCCTGTGGTGCCAGGCTTGCCATCGCCTTGCGAATCGCCCCGGGGAGAGGCCCGTCCATCGGAGAGGCGGACGGCGGCGGTTGTCTCTCTC
>CBEVTG010000053.1:0-8730 GCA_965552745.1 uncultured bacterium | reverse complement strand
CGTCATGGCTCTCGAAGTGGATCTCTTCCGTCTCTCCCAGCCGGATATTGGACATGAACTCATCGTTGACGTGGGTCAGCTGGCGCAATTCGCCTTTCTCGGCCAGAAACAATTCACCCGGGATGACGGGCGTGCTGACGCGAGCGACCAGCGCGCCGTCGTTGCCCAGCGTGAAGCTCGACGCGGACAAGTTGCCTGCGATCAGGCGGTTGATCTTGCCACCCGAAGAAGGGATTCTGACGATGTGCTGTTCGCCACTATCCGCCAGGCTGAAATAAATGTACCTGCCATCCTCTGAAAATTCAGGTCTGCCGACCATGCGATCCAGCTCCAGGGTCAGCAGATCCGGATCTCCGCCTTCGAGCGAGATCGTCGCCAGGTGGGTCGTGGCGTAGTGTATGGCAGCGGAACTGGGCGCCGCCAAATAAGCGATCGATCTGCCTCCAGGATGCCATACAGGGGATCGATCCGTGCCTGGATCGGACGTGACCTGGATCAAGTTCTTTCCCTTGTCGGTGTTGTCGGCGCCCACGAGCCAGATGTCGGTGTTGACGTTGTTGTCCGGCTCTTCGGTGCGGTTGCTGACGAAGGCGATCGTCTTGCCGTCCGGAGACCATTTTGGTGACGAGTCTTCATAATCACCTGAAGTGATCTGCGTCAGCTTCTTGCTCTCGACGTCATAAACATAGACGTGCCTGCGGCGGCGATCCAGGTAGCCGACATAATCCGCCTTGAACTGCAGGCGGTCGATGATCCAGGGTTTGGCTACCTTCACCTTCCCATTTCCGTCTTTCTTCTCATCGGTTTCGCCCGGTTCGGGATCTTTGATGACGAGGACCAGTCGTTTGCCGTCCGGGGACCATTCGATCGAGCCTGCCCCTTGCCCGCTGGACCGTTCGATCAAGCTTGCCCCTTGTCCGATCTCGGTGACTTTTCGTGCCTCTCCGCCGTGCTTCAGGTCGAGCGCCCAGACCTGCGATCTATCGCCATGTCGGGCGGACAGAAAGTAAAGGAAACGTCCCTTCGTGCCCCACGTGGGAGACCAGGACGAAACCTTTTCGTTCGTCATCGGGATCGGTGTGCCGCCGCCGACCGGGATCTTCCAGATACGGATATGGGAGGATTGTGCGTCGAAATTCCGAGTCCTGACCGTGTAAGCAATCCACTTCCCGTCGGGTGAAATCTTTGGGTTGCCAACGTTTCTAATCTTGAACTGATCGTCAATCGTGAGGTTGCGAGGGCTCTCTTGCTTGTCATCACCTTGAGCAGATCCTGTAACTTGATCCTCTGCGGTAAGAGGCGAGACAGCCAGTAGAATTGAGACGGTGAGTACTCCTGTCGAACGGTGGATCATGATGTAGACCCCTCCACGTGAGGTTAGATTTCAGGTCGGTTCTGTGCGCGATTCCGGCAAAGCTTAGATCTTTGTTTTTCATTGCGTCAAGCCCGCCCTCATCATCATTCTAGGCATCTGGTAAGGCCATGATTCTGGTAGGATCGTCCCTCTCTGAGGTGAAGGTCTATTTCTGGAACGGCGCGGTCAGACGGCTCACTAGGAAGACTTCGATTCAGGGTGATCGCGGCGTTCATGCAGAGGGATTTGAGCTCATGTCTACCGCGGCGTTCATGAAAGGCAGGTTGGATGTTCAGTTTCAGTCGTGAGAACGTGATTGACCCAGGGTCCAGTGCGTGGAGTGTGATCGTGGCTGCCATCCTTGGATGTCTGGTCCTCCTTGGGGGCTGTGAGAAGATTCCAGCGGATCCCTCGGCTGCTGTGGACGTGCTTGTGGCCGGCGAGATCTCTGAAGCTGAACCGGGTCTGGCTCTGGTTGTGATCAAGGACGGAGGCATTCTCAAGAAGGCTGCTTACGGGATGGCCGATCTGGAGCACGGCGTGCCGATTGAGACTGATACGGCCTTCCGTCTTGCTTCCGTGTCCAAGCAGTTCACTGCCATGGCGATCATGATGCTCGAGGAGCAGGGCCAGCTGGGTTACGATGACCCGATCACGCGTTTCCTTCCGGCGCTTTCCCGGGTCGGTGACGGCATCACCATCCGCCACCTGCTGACACACACTGCGGGCTTGCCCGACTACTACGACGTGATCGTAAAGATCTCGGGCGTCGAACGGCCACTCACGCGGCACGGCCTCGACGTTTATTCCGCCTGGGGAGAGCCGCTGTTCGAACCGGGTGAACGCTACGATTACAGTAACCCCGGGTATGAGCTCCTGGCACTGATTGTCGAGAAGGCATCGGGGCAGACGTATGCCGAGTTCGTCGAGAGACGCATCTTCGCCCCGCTGGGAATGTCAGGCTCGGTCATATTTGACGAGCGCGCACCGACGATTGAGAAGCGTGCCTACGGCTACAGTGAGAGCAGGGGGGGCGGCGATTACGAACTCGATGATGATGATCCGCTGAACTACATCATCGGATCCGGTGGTATCTACTCCACGGTAGAAGATCTGTATCGATGGGACCAGGCGCTCTACGGGGAGCAGCTTGTGAGCCGCGAGACTCTTGCACAGGCGTTCACTCCTAACCGTCTCAACAGCGGAGAGGAACATCCGTACGGTTTCGGCTGGCGAATCAGCAGGCACCTGGGGCGCCGGCGCGTCTCACACTCGGGGGGCTGGGTAGGCTTTGACACGTTCATCGGCCGCTATGTGGATGATCGCTTCAGCGTCATCGTTCTCTCCAACCGCTCTGACGGAGATGCAGGAGATCTTGCTGGCGGGATCGCAGCGCTATATCTGAATGGCGCCAGTGAGACAGTGAGCGCTAAGAACTGAGACAGTGAGGGTTTCGATCATGAAGAGAGATCTATCGAGACTGCGAGCTTTGGAAAACAGACTCCCGTTCCGCGGCGCAGGAACCATCGCCAGGTTTGGCCTTCTGGCGATGCTGACGCTGGGAGGTTGTGGAGGCGATGCGGATAGCTCCCGCCCGACCGTCATAGTGAACGCGACCGTGATCGACGGGACCGGAGCGGCGCCGCGCTCGGCTTCGGTAAGGATTGTCGGCGACCGCATCGTCGAGGTGGGGGACATCGAGCCATCGGACGGGGATTCGCTCCTCGATGCTGCTGGCCTGGTTCTGGCCCCCGGTTTCATCGACACCCACAGCCACGCCTCGGGGGGGCTCACGGAGCATCCGGATGCCCTGGCCGCGGTCAACCAGGGGATCACCACCGTGGTCGTCGGGCAGGACGGCGGCTCGCCCCACCCGCTGGATGAGTTTTTCTCGCGGGTGGAGAAGAAGGGCGCTGCCGTAAACGTGGCTTCCTACGCCGGCTTCGGGATTCTCCGACGAAAGGTCATGGGAGAGGATTTCCGCCGCCCGGCGACGCCCGACGAGGTCGAGCAGATGCGGCTCCTCCTGCGCAGGGAGATGGAGGCAGGTGCGCTGGGACTGGGGACCGGGTTGGAGTACGACCCGGGGATCTATTCGACGACCGAAGAGTTGCTCGCCCTGGCGCGCGAAGCTGCCTCTCATGGCGGGCGCTACATCAGCCACGTCCGCAGCGAGGACCGGTGGTTCTGGAAGGCGATCGACGAAATTATCAGCATCGGACGGGAGGCCGGGATCCCGGTGCAGATCTCTCACATCAAGCTCGCCCTGCGCAGCAACCTCGGGAAGGCGGATCGTCTCGTCAAGATCCTCGATAAGGCGCGGGCTGACGGTGTGGACATCACGGCCGACATCTACCCATACACCTACTGGGCATCAGGCCTCACCGTTCTGTTTCCCAAGCGGGATTTTGAGAACTACGAGACCGCGAAGTTCGCGCTCTCTGAAATCACCACTCCCGACGGAGCGTATCTCGGTGATTATGATCTCAATCCCGATTATGTCGGCAAGACAATCGGAGAGGTGGCGCGGATGCGGGGCACGGATCCGGCGACGACCCTCATCGATCTGATTCGCGAGACGGAAGCATACGAGAGGAAAACGGGCGAAGATGCTGGGGTGAATCTGATCGCCAGGAGCATGAAAGAGGAGGACATCGAGCGCCTCATGAGCTGGCCGCACACCAACCTGTGCACCGATGGCTCGCTTGCCGGTTCGCATCCACGTGGCTACGGCGCCTACCCGCGCTTCCTCGGACGGTACGTGAGGGAACGACAGATCATGGATCTGGGGACCGCGGTGTACAAATCGACGGCGCTGGCCGCCGCCCACATGGGGATCAGAGATCGTGGAGTGATTCGTCCCGATATGAAAGCCGACCTGGTTCTCTTTGATCCGGGCACCGTCCTGGACCGGGCCACGCCGGAGGAGCCGCACGCCCTGTCCGTGGGGATTGAGAAGGTATGGGTCAACGGCGATATCGTTTACGAAAACGGCCGGACCACCGGCCGGCGGCCGGGAAAGGTGATCCGCCGCCAGCCAGCAGGCGAGGGATCGGATGACCATTGAAGTCTAAGCTCCCACTGATCTAGACTTTGCACTGATTTCCAGAGAAGAAGATTAATGGCCCTGGTAGACCGGGACCTCCCGGCCGCCCGATGGGAGCGGTCGGGTTTGGGATGGAGAATCCGGTGGCCGATCACTCGACAGGCGAGGGGCGGCGAGAGGCCGCCCTGCATGGGATGTCAGGTCAAGCCGGTGGGAACCGGTTCAGAAAGGAGTACGGATCATGAACGGCTTTATCGGTACGAACTCGGATGGATCAAGCACTCTCCGGTGGAGCACAACGCTGCGCATCGGCTCGATTCTCCTGGCTTTTGCCGTGGCAGCGGTTTCGCCACAAGTTCACGCGGCCACCGAGGGGGAGACCGGCCAGTTTGAGCTCTTCGTCGGTTCCTACGATCCCGGGTCCGACTTTATCGATGATGACATCACCTTCGGTTTCCGGTTGGGGTACACGATGAACGATCACTTCGCCTGGCTGGGGGCAATAGAATGGCTCGATACCGACGGCGAGTTCTCCGGCCCGGTCGTCTCAGGTAGTCTGGACTATCAGGCGATCTTTATTGACTCTTACTTCATCTGGAACCTGAACCCCGACAGTCGCTGGGTATGGAACCTGTATGCCGGCCCAGGCTTTGCCTTCGTTGAGATCGATGCCGCTGGAGCCATCGAGGATGCCATCAAGTTCTCGGTGAAGGGGCTCCAGGAAGACCAGATCACCGTGTTTGCCGGCGGCGGCGCCATTCTCGAGCTCTCGGACAGAACGTACCTGCGCTTTAACTATCATATTCGCTGGTTCGAGGACCGGGACGACGACGAGACCGACACCGAAGGGGCGGTCGCCTTTGGGTGGAATCTGGGCGGCTAGGCGCGTCAGCTCGCCCGGACGACCCGCACCGGCCTTCGGCCTCGTTTGATCGGGATCTTCAGACCCCGAACGACCTCTTCGTGGGTGGGCTCCCGTCCCAGGCGCTCGCTCAGATCCCGTGCCACCCTCTCGGTTTTTCTCATCTCGCGGTCCAGCGATTCCGGGATCCGAATCAGGTGTGCCTTCTTGTTCATCTCCCTGGTGATTCCCTGGCGGATCCACCAGTGGGCATACGTTAGCAACCGGTATCCGCGGTCGTACTCGAACTTTTCCACCGCCCGGATCAGAGCAACGTTTCCCTCCTGGATGAGATCGAGATCGGGGATTCCCTTTCCGCAATACTGCTTGACGACGTGGATGACGAACCGCAAGTTCCTTCGGACCAGGGTATCTCTGGCCCAGGCCAGCTTCAGCCGGGAGTAGCTGGCCTCCTGGGCCATTTTCCGGACCTCAGGATCGCCCGTGGTTGATGCATACATCAGGAGCTTCTGGTAGTAGATCTCGAGCCTGCCGACAGACCAGTCTTTGGCGAGCGAGATGTTAACGGCTTCCTCGCCCAGCACGAAATTACTGCACGTTTCTGGGAGGCTGGTAAGAAGGTCGATCAGACGCGCGCGGGACTCCTTGAGCAGCCGGCCGAGATCGAACTCCTCTTCAGCGGTCAGGAGAGGGTAATCGTGGATGTCCTTGACGTATTGTACGAACAGAGCCAGATCGGACCGGGCCGGAGCAGAGCTTTGCTCATCTCGACCCTTGTACTTTCCGTGGTACCTGCGAGAAGCGTTCGAACTTGGAGTTCTCATGCGCCACCTCCAGTAGTTCTCCCTTCCCCGAGAGCGCCAGCCGGCGCCGTGGTCCTTTCCCTTCCGGGTGCAGTAGACCCGAGGGCCACGGAAAGGTTCACACGCGATCGCTCCGGGCGGCCCACCCTGACTTCCCAGTCGCCACTCCCCGCAGCGGCTTGAGCGGGCTTAAGTTACTTGATTATCAGGGTTTAGGTATTGACAGGGCTTCCGGCAGGGGCTAGACTTCTGTCGCTGGCCAAAAGGATTTCTTCCATCACGCGTCCCGGACCGGGCCTCACCCCATGAAAAAGTTTACCCAGAATTTAGTAAACCAGGGGTCGGTAGCGGGTGTCTAACCCATAGAGACAGGCGTTTGCATTTCGAACCGGCGGACCGGAGCACGGGCGAAGAAAAGCATGTCGCCTGGTTACAACGCCTCTACGAGGAGCACCGCGAGCGCATCTACCGTATCGGGTTGCGCTATACGCAGGACTCGGAAGAGGCACGGGACATCCTGCAGGAGACGTTTGTTCGTGCGTACCGATCGCTGGATCGCTTTCGCGGGGATGCCCAGGAATCGACGTGGCTCACGCGTATCGCCATCAACATATGTCTCAACTTACGTCGCGACCGGCGTCATGAGCGCCAATTGCAGGATTCCTCCTTCGACATCGACAGGCTCGCTCCGGCGAGCCAGACAAGGTCTCCGGAGGCTGAGTCCGTGGTGGCAGATTTGCGCGCCCGGGTCCGGGAACTCGTCGAGGACTTTCCGCCCCGGCAAAAAATGGTGTTTGTCCTGAAGTATTACGAGGATTTGAAAATCCGCGAGATCAGTGCAATGCTCAATATTCGGGAGGGAACGGTGAAAGCGTTCCTCAACCGTTCCCTGAAGATGCTGCGAGAGCGCCTGCAAGCCTCGAAGCAGGGGGCGAACGTATGAACTGCCGCCGTGCACGCAAGCTATTCCTCGAATATATCTTCGAGGAGCTCGACCGTGAGGCGCGAACCTCCCTCGAAAGCCACCTTGATGTCTGTGAGAAATGTCGCTCGCGCGTGCTGGAGCTCAGAGGGCTATGGCACTCTCTTCCGGAAGCACGCCGGCACTCCCTGCCCAGCGAGGTGTCGGGACAGGTATGGGACTCGATTCTGGAGAAAATAAGTGTGCAGGCTGAGGCCGACCTGCCCCGGCGGGGCCCAGGTTGGGCCACTCCTTTACGCTGGGCCGCCACCGCGGCGGCCATTGGCGCCGGCTTCATGCTCGGCCGGCACTGGGATGACGCCCGCACGCAGATATACCTCCTCCTGGGCCATCAGCCAGCTATCGACGAGGGTTATTTCACGGGCCTGGACTCGTTCGAGAACGCCAGCGACGATTACCTGGAGCGATCCCGTCTGCTGCTCCTGGAGCTTCAGCTTTCGGAGGCCGCGCTGGAAGAGCTCAAGAGCCCCTGGCTGAGTTCACATTCCCGGGCCCTCCTGGGTGAGGTGCCTCGGCTGCGCCGCGTTGCCCGGCGCCTGGATAATCCTCAGCTCGAGGGCCTGCTGGGCGAGCTCGAAGATGTCCTGGGACGGATTCTCGACATTTCCGCGCAGGGCGGCGGCAGCCTGCACCCGGAGCTGGAATCGGCCATGAGCCGGTTGCTTTTCAAACTTGAAATGCTCGATTCACCCGATGGAGAGGCTTTGGAAGGCTCCCTCCCGCTCATTTCATGAACCGGAACCGTAGGTAGTGCGGCACCGTAACGCAAAGCCCCTTGCCGCGGCCATTCTGGTCCTTGCTGTCGCGACCAGCTTCGGGGGAGAGTCCGCCGATCGGGCACTCTACGAGGAGGGTAGGCGCGCCATTCTCGAGAGGCGCTGGGAGAATGCCTCTTCAGTGTTCGAGCGCCTGCTGGCGGCGCATCCGGACTCTCCGTACCTGGACGACACCCTTTACTGGTACGCCTACTCGCGGGCAGAGTCAGGCGAATGCGAGCAGGCTTACGAGAAGCTCAGGTCGCTGGAGGAGCGTTTCCCGGAGAGCCACAGGGCGGTTGCTGGCCACGACCTGCGGGTGCGGTGTGCCGGGGCCCTGCTCATTGCCCGGCCGGATCATCCGAGCGCCGGTGAGTATTCCGAGCTGATCAGTGACTCTACAGAGCAGCGCCATTCCACGATGGCCCGCCTCGCCGCGGTCGAAGTGCTGCTGAGCACCGACCCGGTAGAGGGTGCGCAAGCGCTCCAGGCATTGGCCGGAGAGGTGGAAGACCCCAGCCTGCTGGAGGTGATGCTCGATCGACACTTTGGTGGGGAATGGGCGGTGGCGCGCTCTGCCGACCCGGCTTTCCGCCTCGGGGCCGCGAACGCGGTGGTGCTGGTGCGTCAGCCGGATGGTGTGGACGCCCTGGACATTCCCCAGGCTCTTCACGCCGCTACCGGTGGGACGGGTGCGGAACACACGGAGCATGTACGGGCGGATATCAATGAGGCGCTGCTCGACGTACGCCACGCAACCGTCCAGCGAAACAAGGGCGGGCAGCGAGAGCACAGCCGGGTCGTTCAGATCGAGGATATGGAGATACACCTGTACCGCCGCGGTAACGAGGCCGTACGCATTCTGGTCCTCAATCGCGAGCATGGGTACGAGAGCGACAACGTGCGCATCTTTGTCGAGCGCGAGGAC